>DATEMX010000793.1:0-6148 GCA_035275365.1 Polyangiaceae bacterium
TCGAACGACTCGGGCGCAAACGGCGGTTGCAACCCGTCGGCGAATACGAAATGAAATGCCTCGTCGTCGAGGGGTCCCTGGGGCGCCGCGAGCTCCCAGACGCGCGAAGCGCAGTCGGTCTCGTGCACCGAGATGGTCGCCTCGGTCAGGTGGATCTTCGCGCCGCGTACGATCTTGTGGGCGAACACGAAGAGGAGCGGATCCAAATCGAGGACCACGGTCTCGCTCGCGCCGAGGCGCTGGTGCACGTCGTAAGCGAGGCGACAAGCGCCCGCCCCGAGCACGAGCGTCGTTCCCAGAGGCTTGCCCTCGGCGACGTCGGCGACCATGGCCGCGGCCCGCTCGTTTTCTGCGTGCGCGCCGGCGTCCCAACCCCAGTCACGAAAGAGATAGTGCACCCGCTCGAGGGGCGACTTGCGCTGGTTCGGCAGCTCGCGCATGTCGCCGTGCTCAGGGAGCAAAGGCGAAAGGACGGCCGCGATCTCGCTGACCTGATCGCGCGCGCCCTTTACCATGGCGCGGCAACGATCGCGCGTTGACTCGAGTACGTCGCCGGCGCGGATCTGCGCTTCGACGGCGGAGAGTTGCTCGCGACCTTGCCTCTCGACCAACGCGAGCTCGGCGCGCCATAGCGCGAGCCAGCTTTCCGGCTGAGGGAGGAGCACGGCGATGCCGTCGAGCGCCGGGTAGACCTGGCCGCAGCCTTCGCAGCGAAAGCCGTCGCCTTCTGGCCCGAGGGTCGTCGCGCATTGAGGACACAACGCCTCCGAAAGAACGCTCGCGGACATGCAGGCTACGATCCGAAAATGTCTTCGAGCGCCTTGCGCATGACGCGTGGATCGGGATCGATGCCGGTCCAATATTTGATGCCGAGGACGCCTTGGTTGACGAGCATGCCGAGCCCGTCGATCACCTT
This sequence comes from Polyangiaceae bacterium, assembly GCA_035275365.1. GTDB lineage: Bacteria > Myxococcota_A > Polyangia > Polyangiales > Polyangiaceae > DASWDH01. The sequence goes on from DATEMX010000793.1 coordinate 917, forward strand.
GCACCCACGCGCCAGAGCGTCGCGCACGAGACGCGTTTGGGGCGGGTTCGGGATGACGTCCGCCACGATCATGTTCGGCGTGAGCGTGCTCGTATCGACGGCGAGGCGCGCGCCTGCGTCCGGGTAGAGCCCGATCGACGTGGCGTTGACGACGACGTCGGTGCCTTCGGGGATTTTGAATTCGCTGTTCCACGCCGCGAGGCGCGCCGTGACATTCACCCGAGAGGCGAGCAATCGCACGAGGTCGCTCCCGCGATCGGCGCCGCGGTTGACGATGGTGAACGACTCGGCGCCGGCGAGGGCCATCTCGACGCCGATGGCGCGCGCGGCGCCGCCTGCCCCGAAGATGACGACCCTCTTGCCACGCGGATCGGTCAGCGCCTTGAGCGACTCCACGAACCCTTTGCCGTCGGTATTCTCGCCGATGAGCTCGTCGCCGCGGCGCACGACGCAGTTGACGGCGCCCATCACGCGAGCCGACTCGCCGAGCCCGTCGAGGTGCCGAATGACGGCCACCTTGTGCGGGATCGTGCAGTTGAAGCCGCGAAACCCCATGGCCTTGGCGCCTCGCACGGCGTCGAAAAGGCCGTCGGCATCGACCTCGATCGTGAGGTAGCGCCAGTCGAGACCGTGATGCCGGTAGGCCGCCTCGACCATGGCCTGTGTGGGATTTTCGGCGATGGGAGATCCGAACGCCGCCGTCAGCTCCTGCTTGAAATTGAGAACCTTCGCCATGCTCGCCCGCTCTCGCCGAAACGGCTCGGCGCGATCGAAGTTACTCGAGAGGAGCGAGCGGGGCCACCAAATCAGCCGGACTGGGATCGCTCGCGTCTTGCAAAGCTCGGCAGATTCGCGCGACCTCTTCGCGGTCGACCTCGCGGCGCTGATCGGCCACGGCTTGAAATGCCGCGAAGGCCGCTTCGAACTCACGGCCCTCGAGCTCGAACCCCAGCTCGCGCGCACGACTGCGAAAGCCCGCTCGACCCGAGAGCTTTCCGAGCACGATTTCGCTTCCGCGCGGGTGGCCGATCGATGCCGGATCGATGACCTCGAAGGTCTCGCGTCGTTTGAGCACGCCGTCTTGATGGATGCCGGACGCGTGGCGAAAGGCATTCTTGCCGACGATGGCCTTGTTCGATGGAACCGCGATGCCACTCCGTTCTTCGACCAATTTCGACAGCTCGTAGATGCGCGAGGCGTCGACGCCGGTGGTCACGCCGAGCGCTTCTCCGTGCACGCGAATCGCCATCACGACCTCTTCGAACGATGTGTTTCCGGCGCGCTCGCCGATGCCGTTGACGGCCACTTCGACTTGACGAGCTCCGGAGCTCACGGCGGCGATGGCGTTGGCGGTCGCCAGGCCCAAGTCGTCTTGGCCGTGAAACGACAGCGTCGCGCCGGCGAGCTCCGGAACGTCCGACAAAAGCCGTGCGATCCGCCTCGCGAGCTGGTCGGGCAGCGAGTATCCGACGGTGTCGGGAATATTGATGGTCGTCGCCCCGGCGTGGAGAGCGCTTCGTACGACGGCTGCGAGAAATTCGGGATCGGCGCGCGTGGCATCCATCGGCGAGAATTCGACGTCGCTCACCCGGGCACGCGCGGCCTTCACCATCGTGCTCGCGAGCAACAGCACGGAGGAGCGGTCTTTTCGCAGCTGATGCGAGAGTTGAACGTCGCTGCTGCTCAGAAACAGGTGCAGGCGCGGATGCGCGGCGCCGCGAAGAGCGTCGGCCGCTACGTCGATATCGCCGGGAACGCACCGCGCGAGCGCGCAGATCGCGGAGGAGCGAACGTGCTCCGCGACGCGCCGAACCGCTTCGTATTCGACCGCCGAGGCCGCTGGATAGCCGACTTCGATGACATCGACGTGCGCGCGAGCGAGCTCGGTCGCGATGTCGATCTTGTCGGTGACGGAGAAGCAAACGCCGGCGGACTGTTCGCCGTCACGCAAGGTGGTGTCGAAAATGACGACTCGTTGGGACATGGTGCAGCGCTCCTTGTTCGGGTTTGCCTGCGTCGGCAACGAAAAGGGGCTTGCACGCCACCCTCGCCGCCGAAACCGGCGAGAGAGGGTGAATCCGTTGGCGCGCTAGCGTTCGACGGAACCCTCTCCCGCCCCACGAAGGAGGCCGAGGAGAAGATTTCCGAGAAGCGCGAGCCGCGACACGACCATTCATCTAGCTGGCGCGCCGGAGCGTGTCAACTCCGGGCGGGCGACGAGGGGTTCTAGAGGTGAATTCGGTCGCCGCCAAGCCACCAATCACCTCGACTTCTGCCGGGAGGACCTTTGCGAGCTCGGCGGTGCTCAGGTAGGTGATGTCACACAGCCTTCGGTGGAGCCTAGAACGTGGAGCCTAGAAACATGAGGAGCCCCATCTGCGTCGCCATCCGGTCCCGTGTCCTGCTCGAGTTCGAATACGATGGCCTGCGTCGAGTGGTCGCTCCGTACTGCCACGGCAGGACGCGCAGCGGAGAAGCGCTGCGCGGCGTTCAAGTTCGAGGCGAAAGTCGTTCGAAGGGCCTCGGGTTCGGCAAGCTCTGGACGGTAGCGAGAATGCGCCACGTTCACCTCTTGCAAGAGGCCTTCGAGCCGAGCGATCCAGACTACAACCCGCACGACAGCGCCATGCTCGACATTCATTGCCGTATTTGAAGCTCGTTCGAGCGCGCCCTTGACCTACTGACCCAATCAGACCCAAAATGGGTCATGAAGTTGGTTCGCATTTCGGAGCTCAAGAGCCATCTCTCGAAGCACTTGCGAAACGTCGAAGCAGGTCAGCCGCTCGAAATAATGGATCGCGCTCGCCCGATCGCCAGGGTCGTACCGATTGCGCAAGAAGCAGCCGAGCTCGAGCTAATCCTCGCTCAGCGCCCGTTCGTATCCGTCAGGAAGCGGCGTTTTGCGCCGGCGAAGCTCGCGATCAGCTCGCTCGAAGCGCTGCGTCGCGAGCGCGGAACTCGGTGAACATTCTACCTCGACTCGTCGGTGGTGCTAGGGGACCGGCTCAAAGCATCGTCGCGCATCACGACAGCGATCAGCAGTGAGCTCGTCCGTGTCGAGTTTGCGCGTACTCGACCGATTGCGGATCCTGGGCGCGATGCGAGACCGCGAGCTTACCCTCTGGGCTGGAGGGAAGGCTCGACGGGCTGGATGATCTCAGCTGGACGAGCTAGATTCTCGTTCATGGAACGCGGTGTGGTCGTGCGCGGTCGCCTTCATGGCCGGCACATCGATCTCGACGAGACGATCGATCAGCTCGATGGCGAGGTCGAAGTGACCGTGCGCCCTGTTGGCGCGGCGCAGCCGACCGTCGCGGATATGCTTGCGCTCCTTGCGACGTTTCCGCCAGGAACGCGCTCGAAAGAGGATATCGATCGGCAGATCGCAGAAGAGCGCGCGAGCTGGAATCGTGACTAACGCGTATCTCGACGCGTGCAGCCTCATCTACATGACCGAGGGGGCGCCGGCTTGGCGCGCAGCTGTCGAGGCCCGTCTGCGAGCCCTCCCACAGTCCAGCAGGCTAGTAACGTCGCGCATCTCGAGGCTCGAATGCCGCTCGAAGCCGATCCGCGATCGCGATGCCGCTCTACTCGCGCGCTTCGACGCGACATTCGCGAACACGCGGATCGTCGACGTGACGGAGGCGATCATCGAGCGCGCTACAGGGCTCCGCGCTCGGTACGGATTCCGATCACCCGATGCGATCCACCTCGCGACGGCGATCGAGACGGGCGTCGACGTCTTCCTCACCGGCGACGCGTCGCTCGCGCGGTGCACGGAGGTGCATGTCGACGTGCTCCCGCCGGCGCCGTGATCGCATAGGAACCGATCTCGAGCAAGAAGGTGTTCTCGACGCGCGGAGGGCGCGAGCAGTTTATCTCGATCTGACGGGGACCGAGTATCGAATCCTGCAACGCCTGCGAGGCACTGAGCCGCATGCCTGAGGGCGCTCCGGCCGGCATGGTGACGCTCGTGCGCACCGCCTTCAGCTACTAAGAGCGCGCCGCACGACGCCTTCTACTCTCGGCTCAATAGCGCAAAGGTCTTCTCAAGAAGCACTCTCAAATCTCGCCTCGACCAACCGCTGTCCATGAAACTCGCGAAAACCATGGACGGCAAAGTGCTCATCCATGCGACGGAGTGGATTTGGCTATCCGGAACCGACCCCGCGCAGTTCGTTCCTGGGGCGCTACTGGGTATTCAATACGGCACGGGCATACTCCGCGGAATCTGTCTGTACAGGCTGCCAACCCAGTGCGACTGTGTTCTTCGCGTCCATCGAGTACGGCACCGACGGAGGCCCTCCCGCGCGACGTCGCAAGAAAAATCACTCGCAAAAAGTCACCCAATGGCCGTCGCGTTTCTCGGTGGACGGGCGTAGCCTGCCCGCCCATCAAGCCAAGGATCCATGGTGGACCCTTGGACGACGCACGACGTGCTTCGACACTTCGAGAAAAAGAGGATTCGCCATGAAGAAGTTTCTCGTTCTCTACAGGGCTCCAACCGCGTCCTTCGAGCAAATGATGAAAGCCACGCCCGAACAGCAAAAGGCAGGAATGGACGCCTGGATGGCGTGGGGCAAAAAGGCGGCTTCGTCGATCGTCGACATGGGAGCGCCGCTCGGAAAGAGCCTTCGCGTCACCGAGGGCGGGTCGTCGCCCTCGACCAACGACCTCGGGGGATACTCGATCCTGAAAGCCGAGTCGAAGGAAGCGCTCGCCGAAACGTTGAAAGGCCATCCGCACTTCATGATGCCGAGCGGATTCATCGACGTCATGGAGTTGATGCCGATACCGGGCACCTGAGCGGCCCTGGTCATGAACTCCGGGGGGGCGTCTCGTGAGGGACGCCCCCCCGGGATCGTTTACTTGCAAATCACATTGAAGGTCCGCGTCGAGCGCCGAGCGGGGCCGCCGAAGTCTATGCCCGCGTAGAGGTACCTTTTCGAGCCAAGAGGATAGGTGCCACCAGCTAGGGCAACGTCCGGGGGCCCGACGTGTCGCAATACCTGGTCGTAAGGCTGGCGCTTAATGCGTGAGCGCCGACCAGAATGGCACCCCGTCGAGACGCCGCACTCTACACGAGAGGAAGACATGAGACGGAAACGCGTTGCCATTGCGTGCCAGGGAGGCGGAAGTCAATGCGCGTTCATCGCGGGTGCCCTCAAGGCGCTGTATGCGCACGCGGATCGCCGCCGGTTCAAAGTCGTCGGCCTCAGCGGGACTTCGGGC
>DATEMX010000794.1:0-2174 GCA_035275365.1 Polyangiaceae bacterium
CTAGCGACGGTGGCGCGCATACGGATCGGCGAGCAGGTTCTTGAAGGGTTTGCGGTCCTTCCAGCGGTAGGCGTGAAATCGCGTCGATCGGTCGACAGAATGCGACCGGAACCGAGCTCCTCGGCGAGGATGACGAGCGACGCATCGGCGAGAGCGCGGTGTCCGGGTGAGCGGGCTCGACTGACCTTGTTCGACCGCCGGCCGTCGGCTAGGCTCTGCCCGCTTTTGCCGAAGGAGATCAGCGTGCGCAGACCGTGGGCAGACCAAGACGTCTTCGTCGAAGAAAACGGAGGAGAAGACACCATCACCGTTCGTTTGCCGAACGGGAGTGAATCCGCGGTTAGGCCGACGCTCGAACACCTACCCGAAGGGCTTCTCGGTCTCGCGCGTCACGTAGGGGTCGCCGCCGATCCGACGATCACCGACTTTTCCGTGGTACGCCTGCCCAAGAGCGCGACCACCGCCGCCGTCTATACGCGAAACCTCTGCGTGAGCCCCGCGATCGTCTTCGATCGCGAAAACACGAACCGCGGGCTCATCCAGCTCGTGTGCGTCATCAGCAAGAACGCCTGCGTCTTCACGCCGACCGGTCGTCAGGACATCGAGCGCATCGCCGGCGCCCTCGCCCAAGAATTCGACGTTCGCACCGCCGAAATTCTCATCTCGTGCACGGGCGTCATCGGCCGACCGCTGCCGGTCGAGCGGATCGTGTCCAAAATACCGGGGATCCGTGCGGGCCTCGCAGAAGGCGCCATGGACGCCGTTTCGAACGCCATCCTCACGACCGACAAGCGCCCGAAGTGCGCGTCGATTCGCGTCGGGGACGTCGTCGTCGGCGGGTACGCCAAGGGAGCCGGGATGATCGAGCCCAACATGGCCACGATGCTCGTCTACCTCTACACCAACGCGACCATCGAGAAGGCCGACCTCGATCGCTCGCTCAAGCACGCCGTCGACCGCACGTTCAACGCGATGAGCGTCGACACCGACACGAGCACGAGCGACACCGTCGCGCTCATGGCCACCGGGGCCGTCATCGCCGACCGCGCCGCGTTCGATCTCGCTCTCACGGCGATCTGCCTCAAGTTGTCACGCTCGGTGGCGCGCGAGGCGGAAGGCGCCACCAAGCTCGTCGAGGTCAGCGTGAGCCTCGCGACGAGTCCGAGCGACGCGATGTTCTTCGCCAAGAAGATCGTCAACTCGCCGCTCATCAAGACAGCCATCCATGGCGCCGATCCGAACTGGGGCCGCATCGTGATGGCCATCGGCAAGCCGTCTCCAGGATCCCCACTGCTCGCGATCGACCCCGCCGACGTCGTCATCGCCATCCAAGGGCGGACCCTTTACGACCGGGGCAAGCGCATCGACGCCGATCTCAGCGAGCTATCGCAACGTATCAAAGCCGCGTCCGAAGTCCGCATTCAGGTCACGATCGGGAGCGCCGTGCACACGGCCACGGCGTGGGGGTGTGATCTCTCGGCCGAATACGTGCACGAAAACGCACACTACACGACGTAGCGGACTTCGGCGTCACCCCAAGTATCGTTGACGTGACCGGCCCCTTCTAGAACAGCCGTGTATCATCGGACGCACATGAGCGACTTCCTGGTTCGCCGCGCCAACTCTCACGACCTACCCGCGGTCGTCGAGTTGATCCGCGCCCTGTCGGTGTTCGAAAATTTGCCGGGCCCCGACGACGCGGCGGCCGCGCGCCTCACCGGCGATTTCGCGGCGAACCACTTCGGCCTCACGGTCGCGGAGAGGGGTGCCGAGGTCGTCGCATACGCCCTCTATTTCATGACGTATTCGACTTTCTTGGCGCGACCCTCGCTCTACCTCGAGGACCTCTTCGTGCGGCCCGACGCGCGACAACTCGGCATCGCCACCGCGCTCTTGCGGGATCTCGCACGCCTCGCGCGCGAAAGCGGATGCGGGCGCTTCGAGTGGACGGTCCTCGATTGGAACGAGAAGGCCATCCGCTTCTATCGCGGCCTCGGCGCGGAGCTCCTCCCCGACTGGCGCGTCTGCCGCCTGACGTCCGACGGCATCGCCTTCTTGGCAAGGTAGCGCTGCGTACGCGGCAAAAATTTGGCCCCCAGATTCGAGGGCATTGAGCCCGGTAGATCGGCGCCGGAGGTGCCGTGGGGGTGGGCCTCCCGAAGGGAGGTGGGCGG
>DATEMX010000795.1:0-3250 GCA_035275365.1 Polyangiaceae bacterium
CGTCGAAGTGACGGACGATTTTTTTGGCTTCGGGGCGGCGCGTGCCGCCCGAAGTCAAACTCGTTCGATCGCCAGCGTTGGATCGATGGCGAGCAGGTCGTCCGGGTCCGAACTGATGACGGGCCACTCACGCTCGCGCGCGAGCAGCACGACGTGCGCGTCGACCGGATCGGAGCGTCGTACGGCACCTAGCATTCGCCCCAGGATCCGGGCGACGGAATTCGTGAGATCGACTACCTCGGCGTGTCGAAGGAGGAACGCGACCGGAACCTGGCGCTGCCCCCCTCCGCGCCAGACCTGCGCGACGACACCAGCCGAAGTGACGAGGGGGGTCCCACTCTCTGCGAAACGTTGTGCCAGGTGGACCATCACCCGGTTGCGTCTTTCGAGAGCAATGAACGCGCCTGCGTCGAGGACGACACCATTACCCCTCACGCGGCTCCTCGACGGGAACCTCGCGTTAGGCGCTTGAATTTAGCCTCGGCGCGCCGAATGTCATCACGCTGAGGATGGACGTCACGGTAGAAGTCCTGCCACTGTTTCTCGAGCTCCTTATCGTTGAGGTGCTCATCGATGAGCTCCGTGAGCCAGGCAGAGACCGGTTGGTTGCCCGCCGCCTTTTTGATGCGCCCCGCAGTCTGTTCGGGAACGCTGATGGTGATGCGACGAATTGTCATAACATAAGCATAACATACGCCCACCGGAGCTCAACGCCCTGGCCTTCCGGCCGAGAAGGTGTCCTCCGCCCGTGGAGAACTAGCTAGTGCGAAATGGGGTGGGCGGGTGTTTGGGGAGCGGGCGCGTATTCGTGCTCGCGAGCGGGGAACGAACCGGAGCGAACCTCGTCGACGTAGGCCCGGGTGGCCTCGACGACGGCATCGCCGAGTTCGGCAAAGCGCTTAATGAACTTCGGTGCGTGGTTTCTCGACATGCCGAGCAAGTCGGTGCAGACGAGCACCTGGCCGTCGCACGCGCGCCCCGCTCCGATGCCGATCGTGGGAATGTCGACGGCCCGCGTGACGCGTAGCGCAACGTCGGACGGTATCGCTTCGAGGACGAGCGCGTAGGCGCCGGCTTGCTCGAGCGCGACCGCGTCGGCCACGATCCGATCGGCGGCTTCGTCGGACTTGCCTTGTACCCGGAATCCGCCGAGTGCGTGCACCCGTTGCGGCGTGAGCCCGACGTGCCCCATCACCGCGATGCCCATGGTCACGAGACGCGCGACGTGCTCGGCGATCTCGACGCCGCCCTCGAGCTTGACGCTCTCGAAGGCGCCCTCTTTCATCATCTTGCCGGCGTTCTCGACGGCCTGCGCGGGCGAAACTTGAAAGCTCATGAAAGGCATGTCGCCGACGATGTGGGCGCGCGCAATGCCTCGAGCGACGGCGCGCCCGTGATAACACATCTCGTCGAGCGTGACGGGCAGCGTGGTGGGTTGACCTTGCACGACCATGCCGAGCGAATCGCCGACGAGAACGATGTCGACGCCGGCCTCGTCGAGCAGACGCGCCATCGTGTAGTCGTAAGCCGTCACCATCGCGATCGAAGGACCTTGCGCCTTGCGCTCGCGAATCTCGGGGACGGTCACCTTGTGGGGGCGGGCATTGCCCTGGGGGGACAGGTGTTTCGGACCGTACATGTTGCCTCCGGGTCGCGGCCGGCAGATGACCGGTCCACGCCTTTGCGAAGCATAGAAGCGCGTCACGTCATCGGCAAGGACGTCAGCGAGTTTACTTCGCGCGCTCTTTGGAGGATTTGGGCGCGCGCGCAGGTGCAGGAGGTGCGTTGGCGGTGGGCAGAGCGCCCGGGAGAGGAGCCGTGCTCGCCGCCGGGGCCGGCAGGCGGGGAACGGGAGCCCGCGAGCTCGGTGACGTGGTGACCTCCCCCCAAACGCCGAGCAACCAAAGTGCCATGGTCACCAAGAGCCCGAGCACGACGGCGCCCCCACCGAGAAGGAGCACGATGAGCACGAGTTTCGACGAGCGCGACTGCGTACGGCCGGACACAGCCGTTTGCGACGCCGGCGCGCCGAACGACGGCGGCCCGCCCAACGATGGCGGCGAACGACCCATGACGGGCGGTGTCGCCGTCGCCGCCGGAGGAGGTGTCATGAAGGGCTCGGGACCTTGGGGCCGCTCGCCTCCCGTGACATCGTTGACCGTCTTATCGCTGCGATCGCCCGCCGCTGCAGGTTCGCGGGTGACCCAAGGTTCGATGCCTTTGGCCGCCAAATCGGACGCGAACGGCGGCTTTTCTCCGCGGCGAAGGGCTTGCACGTCGGACTGCATCGCGCGCGCATTGGAGTATCGACGCGCCGGCAGAAAAGCGAGGGCCCGATCGACGATGGCGCACATCGGCGAGGACGCGTGCGGCGCCACCGACGAGAGCGGCGGAGCGGGCATCGTTGCCATCGCCACCAGCAAGTCGGCGTCGTTTTTGACTTCGTGGATGCGCCGGCGTGCGATCAAGCGAAACATCGTAGCGCCGATCGAAAAGAGATCGCTGCGGGCGTCGACGTCGTTCACGCGGCCGAGCGCCTGCTCGGGCGCCATGTAAGGCGCCGTCCCGATCGCCGTGCCCGTGCGCGTCTTGAAGCTCGTGGGCACGTTGTCGAGCACGCGCGCGATGCCGAAGTCGAGCAACTTCACGCGTCCGTCGTTCGTGAGAAAGATGTTGTCGGGCTTGAGATCGCGGTGAACGATTTTTTGCTCGTGGGCGGCGGCCAAGATATCGAGCACTTCGTCGATGACCCGCAGGAGCTCGGCGTCGTCGAGGGGGCCGCGGTTGGCGCGCGCGGTGAACGATTCGCCCTCGAGCAACTCCATGAGCAAGAACGCCGAGCCGTCGTCGGCGACGTCGTCGTCGATCACTTTGACGACCCCCGGGTGTCCGACCTTGTTGGCCGCGTAACCTTCGCGCCGGAAGCGTTCGCGGATGTCTTCGCGCTCGCTCATCTCCTGATGGAGCATCTTCACCGCAAAGGCGCCGCCATTCGTCAAATGCCGCACCGCGTAAACCGCGGCCATTCCGCCTTCGCCGAGCAGGCGTTCGATTCTCCATCTTTCGCGAAGAACCTGTCCGATTCTCCTCGAGCTCGCGTCTTGGGCAGATCCCGATCCGTGCGGAGTCATGGCGCCCTTTTACCTACCCTGGATCTGGAGCCAGTTGTTACCCCTATCACTACTGGGTCCGATCTTGGCGCAGTCGGATCGCGATCGAGCAATTGCTGCACGTACCCACTCAACGCTAC
>DATEMX010000796.1:0-7567 GCA_035275365.1 Polyangiaceae bacterium
GGAGATGGCGGAGAGCGATTGGTCGCCCTATTCCATGCTGTTCACGAATGGCGATCGCGTGACCGTGCAGGCGTTCTTCTACGTGCTCGTGGGCAGCAAGCGCAGGGTCTTCGAGCTTTACGGGAGCAATGACCTCTACGCGCTGATGGGACGGACACACACACGCGCGTCGAACGCTTCGGCGCTCGGCCCATCTGAAAAAATCTGGACTGACAGTTATTTAAGGTGGCGACGAGGGGACGGCTCTCCCGCTCGGGCAATGCCAAGTGTGCTGCGCTCGCCGGCGCATTCTCCGCGAGCAAGGAGCAGCTTGCTTACCTCAGCGGCCCCAGTCAACGCGACATGCGATACCTGGCAAAGGTGCCGCGGAAACGTGTCGCGTCGATGTCGCTGTGTCGGCGCGGTTCGAGCCCAATTGCCGCCGATCGCTTCGCCGGAATCAAGCGTTCCGAGCTGGTACTTTTGACCCATGACAAAAATCGTTCGCGCGCGAGCGCCAGCATCATCGACGCACCAATGATCGGGCCCATTTCGACTTCGTTAGCCAGCGGCGCGAAACTGACTTTCCTTCGTTGCCCCGGGCTTTTCGTCTAGCGTGTAGGCTGTGCGAGTCACAAGGGTCTGCGGGCCGAACGTTAGCGACATTTGTCCTCCCGTTGGCGATCGAACGCGTATTGATGTCGCGCGTCCCGAAATAGTGACTGGCAAATCGGTGGATAGCGTCGCGTGTCGCGTGCGTCATTCGCGGCGAATGCCCGAAAACACGCCTCGACGCGACATTTCCCCAGGGGATGCCTATGGTCAGACGGGCGTCGCTGCCCCAACGATAGGTCTCACTGATGGAAATGGTGTCGCGCGGACTACGGAAGGTGCCGCACGAAATCCATCGCATCGTGGAGTAGTCGGATGATCTCCACCGTTCCTTTCGAGCGGATCCGATAGAAGACGATGTGCCGAGCGGGCCGGTCTCGCTGGCTGATATGATGAGCGAAGATCCCTGGCAGGATATCGTCGCGCGCCTTGCCACGGGAAGGGTCGGTACCGATCACCACCAACGCCTCGCGAATCAGCGAGCTGTACTCGCGAGCCTGGTTGACTCCCCACCCCTCCTTCGTGAACTGGAGGACCACCAGGTGCTTCGCGCGTGGCGACCGGATGATTCGAGCCATCAGCCCAGGCTGCTAGCGCTCGAGGCCGAGCTCGGCATCGACCTCGTCCATCAGCTGGTCCGGGGACGTCTCGACGCCCTTCCCGGCATCGAGCTCGGCGATGCCCTCCTGGAGAGCCTCGCGCAGGACCGCCCGCTTCTTCTCTTCCAGCGCCTCCCGGACGACGTCCTCGACGCTCTCACCGTGTCCCGAGCGGACACGCTCCTCCGCGAAGGCCTGGAGGTCGTCCGGAAGTTGGGATAGTTTTCGCGATGTTGGACATCGCAGTACCTACTAATCGTGCCGGACAATTCCTCGATCGTCAAGGACCGAGGTTGGAAGGATCTGACCGTTATGTCACGCGCTTCGGGCACGAATGCCGCAAGTCGATGCAATGGCGGTGTCGTCCCGAAGCCGAAGATTCGATCGATTCGCTCGGTGCGTTTTCGAGGCGGTCAGAAAGACCTTCGCGCTATTCTCGAGCCGCCTTCCATGACCGAAATCCGCCTCGCTGCGCGCGATCGCCGGATCATTCTCGAACAACTGCCGCGCGACCGCTTGGCTGAGCTCACAGTCGCGCTCGCTCTGGAAGTTGAGGATTGTCGCTCAACCGACTCCCACGTTGACGCCATCGTGCGAAAGCGGTCGCTCGATTTTGCGCGGGCGTTGATCGCTCTACGACGAGACGACCTCTAGGCCGCATGCGAGACTCTCGGTCCGTTCGCAGCGTTGCAGAATGCAACGAGCGCGCTCGGTCGGTACGCGCGTCCGGAAGAGATCGCGGCCGGAGTCGTCTTTCTCGCGAGCCCCCAGGCGTCGTTTCGTCACGGGGTCGGTTCTCGCTGTCGTCGACGGATACGGTACCTGAGGCATCGAGCTCAAGTATCGGCAGAGCCGCGTTTATCCCGGGGAGAGGAGGACTTGAAAGGGCTCCAAGGTGTTTGCACTTCGCATCGTATCGCTGCTGTTCGCGCTCGAGCACGGCGACGCCGACGCGCACCACCTCTTCGATGCTGCTGGCGCGGCCCGCGGCAACCTGCGCCTCGGCAAGGCGAACGACTTCATCCGGCAAGTCGATGTGGCTCATGAGTACTCCGTCGGAAAACTCCACAATTGTGTCAGAAAAAGTCGCTGGTAACAACCGAGCAACCGGGCCTGGGACAACAGGTCCACTCGATCTCTTCCGACCAACCTCGCCAAACGGGGCCTGAGCAGACCCGGTTGGTGCCTCAATCGCTCGGCCTGCTCTCCGTCGACTATTCGCACCTCTAGGCGTCGCCGTCGGGATTAGCGTGATCTCACCACTGAAGTAGTAGGCCGGCGAGGCCGCGCGGGCGCCGGACCCGCGCCGGCCGATTTCGACGGCGCTCACGTCGTGCTCTGATCGACAGCGGGCAGCGCGCAGCTCGGACCAGGGCCGTCACCCCGCGCGCACGAAGCGCCAGGCGTCGAGGAGCTTCTCGGACGGACGGTCTTCGATGGTATCCGAGTGGGCCACGAGGAGACGCTTCAACGGGAGCGCGGCCAGGCGATCGATCGATCGCGCCGCGGCCTCGTTGGGCGTGGTCTTCACCCGCACGTCGGGCGGCGTTCGGATCTTGTCATAGCGACCCGTGAGCCGCGCGGCCCAGCGCCAGCTCCAATGGTCCCGCGCGCACGCACTGATCACGAGGTCCGCGCCGATGAGCGAGCCCGTCGGACGATGGAAGAACACCGTCTCGTCCAGAAAGGGACAGCCATCGAGCGGGATCGCGTCGAGCTCTTTCACCGCGCCGAGGAACGCGTCGTCCCCAAGCCCCATGTGGAGCTGGAGCTCTGGGTTGCGCGCTGTGGCCGAGGGCGGGCCGACCACCATCGCCGACGCGAAGCGGGCGGCGGTGGCGCGCGCGCCGAGGTGATGGAAGCAGTTCGGCACGACGATCCAGCGAAGCTCGCCCAGCGCGCAGAGCGCTGCGCAGAACTCCTCCGTTGGCTCGGGTGGGCTGTGCACGAGGAGCCCGCCGTCTTCGAGTCGTAGGACCGTACTCCGCGCGCGCAGACGAACCCCGCCAAACCACACCGGACGCTCGCTCACCCAGATCGCGTTCGGGACGACGACTGACAGTTCGCTTGTATCCATTCAGAACCCCGCGGTGGCCGTCCGTGGTGCGTTGATGCCGAGCCTGAGTTAGCCGTGGCGAACGCTTCTGCCAGGGTAGGGCCGCCGCAGCACGATGGCGACCCACTCGCCGCTGCTCGGTCGATCGACGAGCTCGAACGGCTCGAAAGCACGTTGCACGTCGTCGGCCTGCTCGGTGAGCACCCCCGAAAGCACGAGCAAGCCACCTCTCTTGACGCGCGCGCCGAGATCGGCGGACATGGGAATGAGGACACGCGCTTCGATGTTGGCCGTCACCACGTCGTACGATTGCGTCAGGGTTTCGACGGATGCCGTGTCGGCGTCGATGCGGTCCGCCGCGCCGTTCTTCGCGGCGTTCTCGAGGGTAACCTCGATGGCGTCGGCGTCGATGTCGGTCGCTCGAACGCGGGCAGCGCCGAGGGCGAGCGCAACCAGTGCCAGGATGCCGCTGCCGGTTCCCACGTCGAGAACCTGCTTGCCGACGAGTGCGTTGCCTATCGCCTCGAGCGCGCGCGCGACGAGGGCCGTCGTCGGGTGGAGCCCCGTGCCGAACGCGCGCCCAGGCTCGAGCTCGAGCACCACCTCGGTGTCGCTCCGCCGCTCGTATGATTCCCACGGTGGCTTGATGGTGATCCGATCGGTCAGGCGGAAAGGGACGAAGTGCTTTTTCCACTCGTCGCGCCAAGCGTCACCCACGACCTCACGAAAGCGCGGCACCCATCGCCCGTCGAGATCGCGGCAAGCGGCTTCGGCGTCGCTCTTGTCGGCAAAACTGGCGACGAGCGTGACGCTCCCGTGCCCGGGCCCCTTGTCGAGCGTCGCGTCGTCGCGCTCTTCGACGGCCTCGGCGCCGAGCTCGAACAGAAGGCCAGAAGCTTCGTCGGCATCGCCCGCGGAGACGTCGATCCAAACCTGTGGGTAGCGAGGCTCGTCGGGCATTGGGCGGCTCAGCGCACTTTGGGCACGTAGTATCGCGCCGAGGAAGGGACCGAAAAGAGCACCGATCGCCGGCGCTCGGGCGGCGGAACCTCTTGCCCTTCGTTCAAGACCATCGCCGTGAGCCTTTCGCCGTAAACCGCCGACGTGTCGAGGCCCGTAGCCCAAGCGTGAATCTGCGGCTCGAGCCGCGCGTTGTGGCCGAACACGACGTGGGGGGGGCCTACGTAGCGCGTGCCCCAAAGGACCGTGCCACCCTTCTCGATGGGTTCGTGGGCCGGGCCGAGGTAGCGCATCGACAAGAGCGCCTCGCGTGGGTGTTGGTCGATCGGCTTTCCGGGGATGACGCCCGCGTGGACGAGCCTCACTCCGTGGCTCGGCAGATCGAGGTAGAGCGGCAGCGACTCGAGCAGGGCCCAGTCTTCGGGATCGAGGTGCTCGGCGAGCGCCGGCTGCGACCTGCCCGCGCGCCCGTGCGGACTCGTGTGCCATTGCACGAGGACATCGTCGTGGTTGCCGCGGACGCCGCGCGCCTTGGTTCGCCGGAAGAGCGCGAGCACGCCCTCGGGATCGGGACCGCGCGACAAGAGATCGCCCAAGAAATAGAGGTCGTCGCGTTCGTCGTAGCGCACGAGCTCGAGGAGACGCTCGAGCTCGTCGCGACACCCGTGCACGTCGCCGACGATGACGCTCCGTTTCACAGCTTGGCACGCTTCGGAATGACGACGATGCCGTTCTCGCTCACGAAGAAACGCCGTCGATCTTCTTCGGGATCGTAGCCGATGGAGATGCCGGGGGGGATGTCGACGTCTTTGTCGATGATGCAGCGGCGGATGCGCGCGTAGCGGCCGATGTTGACGTTCTCGAACAAGATCGACTCTTCGACCTCGCTGAACGAGTTGATGCGGACGCGGGGCGAAAGCACGCTGCGATGGATACGCCCGCCCGAGATGATGCTGCCGTCGGAGACGAGGCTGTCGGTGGCTACGCCGACGCGCGCGGCGGCTTCGTCGCGGAACACGAACTTGGCCGGGGGGTCGTGGCTCATCCCGGTGCGGAGCGGCCAGCGCGAGTTGTAGAGGTTGAAGAGCGGATGGATCTCGACCAAGTCCATCTGCGCCGTCCAATAGGCGTCGACGGTGCCGATGTCGCGCCAGTAGCCGCGCTCGCGATCCCCCTCGCCGGGAACGGTGTTGGTGGCGAAGTCGTAGACGAACACGCGCCGGCCCGCGCGAACGCACGCGGGAACGACGTCGCGACCGAAGTCGTGGTTCGATGCCTCGTTGCTCACGTCGTTTTCGAGCTCGGCCATGAGCGAACCCGTCTTGAAGACGTAGTTGCCCATCGAGGCGAGGGCGAGGTGCGGCGCGCCCGGCATGGGCGGCGGATCGTTCGGCTTTTCGTGGAAGGCCACGATGCGACCTTCTTCGTCGCACTGAATGACGCCGAAGGCGCGCGCCTCTTCACGCGGCACCGGAATGGCGGCGACGGTGAGGTCGGCGTCTTTGGCGAGGTGGCTCGCGAGCATCTGCCGGATGTCCATCTTGAAGACGTGATCGCCTCCGAAGATGCACACGTGATCGGGGTTTTCGTCGGTGATGACATGTTGCGTCTGGTGGACGGCGTCGGCCGAGCCCCGAAACCAGCTCTTGCCCGTGCGTTGCTGCGCGGGGATGGTCTCGATGAAGTTGTCGAGCATCGCCGACAGTCGCCACCCCCGGGCGATGTGCTCCTCGAGCGACGCGCTCTTGTACTGCGTCAGGATCTTGATCCTGAAGAGGCCAGAGTTGACGAAGTTCGAGAGGATGATGTCGATGACGCGGTACCGACCACCGAACGGCACCGCTGGCTTGGCTCGATCGAGCGTCAGCGGTCCCATTCTTTTGCCCTCGCCGCCGGCGAGGATCATGGTCAGCACTCTGGAACTCTCATAAGGAGCACCAAGAATCAGGTCTTTGGCCACGGGCCGAATCTAGCACTGATCAGGCCGCTTACAGCAGCGCATGAGACCGCTCGAGTGGAAAATTCTCGCTGGAAAACGGCGGAGCGGGTTTGCCCTAAGGCCTGGGTGAGGTCGGAGGGTGAACGTTCTCCAACGTTGGTGCGACAGGGCCTTGCGATTCTGGACATCCGCGTGTTAGCCCTTTGACCTACCTCGACCGGAGCAAGGCAACCGTTGCCGTGCTCGGGCCGTGGAGCCGACCACGTTGGGAGAAAATCCAATGACGACCTCTGTCCGTCAGTCCACACGAATTCTTTTCGCTTGTGCCCTCCCGCTCGCCGTCGTC
Source organism: Polyangiaceae bacterium (assembly GCA_035275365.1). Taxonomy (GTDB): domain Bacteria; phylum Myxococcota_A; class Polyangia; order Polyangiales; family Polyangiaceae; genus DASWDH01. The sequence continues at coordinate 6,492 of DATEMX010000796.1, forward strand.
TCCGCGCTGCCTGGATGTAGTCAGGCAGAAGAACCCTACAAGCCGGCTCCTGCCTTCAGCGGTCGAAAGGCGAGCCTCCCCGGCGTTCCCACCCTACCGGCGAAGGCGGTCAAGGCGGGCGACGCGTACACCGTATATGGCGCGATGCACCACCTCCGCAGCCGCGTGCACAACGCCGAAGTCAACGCCAAAGACATCGCTATCACGGGCTACATCGTCAAGACGAACCTCGCCGAGGCTCCGGCGTGCGCCGTCCACAAGACTGGCAAGGGCGACAAAGACGACTGCAAAGCGCCCATCCCGGCCTTTTGGATCGCCGACGAAAAAGGTGACGACAAGAACGCCGTCAAGGTGATGGGCTGGGCCTCCAACTTCGCCCAGATCTTCGACGCCAGCGAGAAGTACGCGGGCCCCAAGGGCACCTCGGCCGAAGCCGTGAAAGACGAGTTCTGGGCCGTCGACGTGCCGAACCCCGTCCCCAACGTCGGCGCCAAAGTCACCGTGTCGGGCAATTTCGGTGTCTCGTTCACCAAGTCGACGAGCGGCGTCGAGACCGATCCGTCGCACGGGATCATGACGTACGCGAAACTCACCTACGTCGAGCCGCCGAGCGAGCCGGGCACTTTGCCGGGCGGTCCAGGCGCCAAGGCCGGCAAGAAGAAGTAGGCTACACCTCGAGCACGAGCTTGCCGAAGCTGTCGTTCGACGCCAAGTAGGCGTGGGCGTCACCGGCTTTGGCGAGCGGCATCACCCGGTCCACGACGGGTCGAAGCGCGTTTCGCCGAAACAGCGGGACGACGTGGCGCGCGAACGTCTGAACGGCGGCGATCTTTTCTTCGATCGGTCGCGTTCGCAGCACCGTCCCGAAGATTCGGCCGCGCTTGCGTAAGAGTGCGCCGAGGTCGAGCTCGGCGTGCGCGCCCGCTAGGAGGCCGACCAGTACGATGCGCCCGCGAGAGGAGAGGCACGCGAGATCCTCGGCAAGGTAGGGGCCGCCGACGAGCTCGAGCACGACGTCGACGTCGCCGGCGCGCTCGGTGACGTTCGCCGCGAACTTGGCGTCGTGGACTTCGACG
>DATEMX010000797.1:0-7533 GCA_035275365.1 Polyangiaceae bacterium
GCTGCGCGCCGCCGTCGCCGGATAGCGGGTTGACGACGCCATGAGACACGCCCTCGTTCGAAGCCGTCTTTTGCGATCGGTGGTCGAGCAAGTCGGCCAAACGCCCCTGCTCAGGCTGGACCGCATCGGCAAGTCGGCCCCCAGCGTCGAAATTTACGCCAAGCTCGAGTTCGCCAACCCCGGCGGTTCGGTCAAAGACCGGCCGGCGCTCCGCATGATGCTCGACGCCATCGCCGACGGGCGCCTCTCGACCGGCAAGACGCTCATCGACTCGACGAGCGGCAACACTGGCGTAGCCTACTCGCTCTTCGGCGCGGCCCTCGGCTACCCGGTAGAGCTGGTGATGCCCTCCAACGTGAGCAAGCCCCGCAAGGACATCGTGCAGGCCTTCGGCGCCAAGATCATCTACAGCGATCCGATGGAGGGGTCCGACGGCGCCATCCGCCTTGCCCACGACCTCGTCGCCAAGCACGGCGATCGCTACTTCTATCCGAACCAATATGCGAACCCTTCGAACCCCCGCGCTCACTACCTCGGCACCGGGCGCGAGATCTTGGACGCCCTCGGCGATCGGCTCACGCACTTCGTGACGGGGCTCGGTACCACCGGCACCATGATGGGAACGACGCGGCGCCTCAAGGAGCACACGCGCAAGATCCATTGCGTGGCGGTGCAGCCAGAGGACGCCCTCCACGGGCTCGAAGGTCTGAAGCACTTGCCGAGCTCACTGGTGCCCGAGATCTACGACGCCGATCTACCCGACGAGACGATGTGGATAGGCACCGAAGACGGCTGGAACATGGCCGAGCGGCTCGCCCGTGACGAGGGCCTCTACGTCGGGCACTCGTCGGGCGCCAATGTCTTCGCCGCCCTCCGCATCGCCGAACAGCTCCATCGTACGCAAGGTGGAGGCTCGGTCGTCACGATCATCTGCGATCGAGGAGATCGCTACTTTGCGCCCATGAAATGGGAGAAAAGGTACACCTGGTGAGCCAAAACCCCGTCCGCATTACCCGCGCCGTGATCGATCGCGTCGCCGAGCACGCCACGAGGAGCTACGCAGCCGACGAAGAGGCTTGTGGCTACCTGACCGGTCCCCAGGCCGATCCGTTTTCATGCGACGAGTCGGTCGAGCTCGTCAACCTCGCCAACCGCTATCACCGCGTCGATCCGGAGACGTACCCCCGAACGGGCCGCACGTACTTTTTGCTCGATCCCCTCAAGTTTTCGAAGGCCGTCGAGGCGGGCAAGACGAGCGGGCGGCCCGTGCGCGTCCTTTATCACTCGCACCTCGACGTGGGCGCCTACTTCAGCGAGACTGACGCTCAAGCTGCCACGATGGGCGGCGACAGGCCGTCGTACGACGGGCTTTTTTACCTCGTCACGAGCATCCGTCAGGGCACGGTCGATGATCACAAGCTTTTTGCATGGGATGAACGCACGAAGGGGTTCGTCGAGACCCCGATGGAGATCGTGACCTAAGCGCGATCTGCGCACGATTTGCCCCGAGCTCCCGGTCGCAACCCGGCGAGCCGTCATTCAGGAGAGCGATGTCGAAGCGTGGTTTCGTGGTTTGGTTCACGGGTCTCTCGGGCTCCGGCAAATCGACGCTGGCCGCGATGCTCGCGGCGGAGCTCGCCTCGCGTGGGGTTCACGTAGAGACGCTCGACGGCGACGAGGTGCGCATGCACCTCTCCAAGGGCCTCACCTTCTCGAAAGAGGATCGCGACACCAACGTGCGGCGCATCGGCTTCGTCGCCAAGCTCATCGCGCGATCGGGGGGCTGCGCGATCACCGCCGCGATCAGCCCCTACCGCGATATCCGCGCCGAGCAGCGCCGCGCCGCCGACGGCCGTTTCTGCGAGGTTTACTGCTCGTGCCCGGTCGACGCGCTCGCGCTGCGCGACGCCAAAGGCCTCTACAAGAAAGCCCTCGCCGGAGAGATCAAGAACTTCACCGGCGTCGACGATCCCTACGAAGCGCCCGAAAACCCCGAGGTCGTGGTGCGCACCGATCGTGAGAGCAAAGAAGAGAGCCTCGCCAAGATCGTGGGCGGTCTAGAGGCGCTCGGTTACATCCACGCCTCGGCCGCGGCGATTCGAGGGACCAAAGACGAAGGCGAGACGGAGCTCGTGCTCCCGCACGGCGGAGAGCTCGTCGACCGCTGGGTCCGCGGCGATGGCCGCGAAGGCCTCGTCGAGAAGGCCAAGTCGCTCGCTGCCGTCACGCTCGATCAGCGGGGCGCGGCCGACGTCGAGAACATCGCTGCCGGTGCGTTCTCGCCGCTCAAGGGCTTCATGACGTCGAAGGAGTACCTCCGGGTCGTCCGCGAGATGCGCCTCGAGAACGGGCTCGTATGGCCCTTCCCCGTAACGTTGGCCGTGCCTCTGCGCGAGGCCGCGTCGATCGGCATCGGTGACGAGGTGGCGCTCCGGATGCCCGACGGCCGCGACGTCGCCATTCTCGATGTCAGCGACAAGTTTTCGCCCGACAAAGGGCTCGAAGCGCGCGAGGTCTATCGGACGACCGAGGACAAGCACCCCGGCGTCGCCTATTTGAAGGGTTCGGGCAATGTCTACCTGGGCGGAGAAATCCGAGTGTTGGAAAGGCCGACGGCGCCGGAGTTCCCCGTCTTTCACCGAGACCCAGCGGCGACGCGAAACCTCTTTCGGGAACGCGGATGGTCGACGGTCGTCGGATTCCAGACGCGCAACCCCATGCATCGCGCGCACGAATACATCACCAAGTGCGCGCTCGAGATTTGCGACGGCTTGATGATTCATCCGCTCGTGGGCGCCACGCAGGGGGGCGACATCCCCGCGCGCGTGCGGATGAAGTGTTACGAAGCGCTGCTCGCCTCGTACTACCCGAAGGAGGGCGCGCTGCTCTCGGTCTATCCGGCGGCCATGCGTTACGGCGGCCCGCGCGAGGCTCTGCTACACGCGCTCGCACGCAAGAACTACGGCTGCTCGCACTTCATCGTCGGGCGCGATCACGCTGGAATTGGTGGCTACTACGCTCCTCGCGCCGCGCGCGAAATCTTCGCCCGATTTTCACCGAGCGAGCTCGGGATGACGCCGCTGTTCTTCGAGAAGGCTTTCTATTCGAAGGCGATGAGCGCGATGGCAACGACCAAGACCGCTCCCGGCGATCCGGGCGCCGCGCTGGAACTTTCGGGCACCGAGGTGCGCGAGCTCGTCCGCGCCGGGAAGGTGCCCCCGCCCGAGTTGAGCCGGCCCGAGGTCGCGCGAATCCTCATCGACGAGGCTGCGAAGTCCCCGGTGGGGGACATCAAGCGCGAAGGGTAATCGTGGCGAAGGACGGGCTCCTCCCGCTCTTTTTGGCCCTGCTGGTGTCATCGTGGCCGCGCTACGCCGCGGCCGATCTCGGGGCTGACGCCGACAGGCTCGCGGAGCGATGGTCGAAGAGCGGCGTGCGCGCCGAGCGCCTGCCGCCCGTGTTTCTCGAGCACGGGAGGGCCAAGCTCGTGCGCTTGCCGGAGAGCGCGTTCGGCCCCGAAGCGGGCTGCACGACGGTCGCTTTCTTGACGAGCCGTTCGACCGATTTTGCCGTGAAGATCGAGCCGCTCGTCAGCGCGAAGCACCACGCCTCGAGCGGCAAGGTCGAGCGCAGCGTGGCCGGATCGGTCGTCGTCTCCGAGTGCGGATCGTCGCGCGCCGCGCTCATGCGCCTCGTCGTGGAGGTGCGCGTCGCTCGTGCGGCTGTCGAGACGGTGATGGCGCTCGGTGACGGCCCCGCTCCACCCGTGGCCGACATGCTCCCCGAGCGCGCGAGCGGTCCCTCGGCGCCGCTCGCCGATCCCGGTCCACGGAGCCAGACCGAGCCGCTCATGGCGCGCGTGAAGCACGCCGAGCTGCGAGCGAGGAACGCCGGTGCCGAACGCGTGCAGCTCCAGAGCTTCCGCGCGGAGCCCGATGGCAGCGGTCGTGAGGTGATCCGACTCGAGGAGGGGTGTCATCGCCTCGAGATCTTCGCCGATCTCGTGGGAAGGCGCCCCTTCGACGTCGACGCCGAGCTGCGCGACACCTCGACCGAGCGGCTCATGGCGCGCGATCGCAGCGACGCCGCCGATGCACGCCTCGAAACGTGCGCCGGCAGCAGCATGACGGGCGATCTGCTCTACGCCGGAGCTCCCGGCCCGGCCTCGGTGCTCATGCTCGACACGATGTTCGCCCTGCCGCGCGGCGTGCCCACCATTTGGGGAGCGCGGGTGCGCGCGGGGCTTTCCGGAGCCTTGCACCGACGAAAGTTACCTATCACCGACGGCGAGCCCATCGAGCAGAGACTCGGCGCCTCTGGGGTGACGTCGTTTCCCATCCCCGTCGAGCCCGGCGCTTGCTACGTGGCCGCGCTGGCGACGCTGCGGGGCGATCCGCGATCGATCACGCTGAGCGCGAGGCTCGACACGCGCGTCGCATTCGACGCGAGCTCGGGCCTCACGGACGGAGCGGCGGTCGCCTTCTGCTCGGCCGGCGCCGACAAGGCGCGGCTCGAGGTCGAGGTCCGCGGCAACGCCGTCGCATGGCTCATCGCCATTTGGCCCGTGGGATTTCGCACCTTCGACGAGGGACGATGAGAAACGCGCTGCTTCTGCCGTTGGCCCTCGTCACCTTCGCGTGCCATCGCGGCCCCGCTTCGCCGCCGCCCGATACGCCGCAGGCTGATCCCAAGACCGTTACCGTCACGCCAGGTAGGCTCGATGGGCGGCCTTGGCTCCAAAAGGACGCCGACGTGGCGGCGTCGCTCGGAGCCGGACCGCTGCAAGTCGCCGTGACCGATGTGGGCGGTGACGGCGATCGCGTGGGCGGATTCGTGTCCTTTCCCAGCACGGAGTGCGTGCTCGCCTATGCGCGGGGTTCGCAAGGCATCGAGGACCTCGACCTCTACGCCTATAGCGACGACGGCACCACCCTCGCCGCCGATGAAGCGACCGATCCCCAACCGGCGGTCGTCATTTGCCCACCCCACCCGCGGAGGGCGTACTTCGTAGCCCGCATTGCCGCCGGACGCGGCATCGTCACCATCGGCGCGCAGTCGCTCGCGCCCAGCACCGCGGCGCAGGTGGGCAAAGCCCTCGGCGCGCGCGGCCGGCCGGGCGAAGAGCTGGGTCGCATCGAAGCTTGGCCGGGCCTCGACGAGAAGCTCAGCCAGCATCGGCTCGCCGTGGGAGCGCGATGGGAAGAAGTGCGCCGCGTGGCCGTGCAGGCCGACGCGCGCGCGGCGACGCGGATCTCGGCGTCGCTCGACGGCGGGAGGTGCCTCGACGTGTACGTCGTCCCCAGCGAGGAGTTCTCCCAGCTCGACGTGACCGTGATGGACGGCGACGATCGCGTGCTTGCGCGGGCGCCGGCGATCGGGCGCGATCGAACCGCCATCGTCTGTTCGGCGGTGCAAGCGCCGCTGTCGATTGAGCTCCGGCCGCACGCGGGGCAAGGCCTTTCGGCGGTGATCCTCTCGCGGAGCGCGGTCGGCGCCGAGCGTCAGATCAGCGGGCCGGTCTACGTCTACCGGTCGGCGCCGCCCGCCGAGCTCACCATCGAACGCGCGCAGCGCGCCAAGCCGCTGCGCGCGCTCGGCTATGCGGAGCCGACGAACGTCGGAACCGGCACCGCCGACGTAGGTCGGCGACTCAGCTTTCCGCTGAACCTGCCCGACGGGTGCGTGCGCCTCGACGTCATCGGCGGAAGGCCGCTCGCGGGGGCGATCGCGGACGTGTGGGATGCGAGCGGCAGCCTCGTTGCGTCGGGCTCGTCAGGAGACGGCCCCACGCTCTTCGCGTGCGGCAAGGCGCAGCGCGGTCGCATCGACGTCGAAGCGCTGAACCGCCCTGGTCCGGTGGCCATCGAGCAGCGGCGCGAGCGTGCTCCTTTGCCCGCGCTCTCGGCACATCCGCTCGCCGCCGATCGCGTCCTCTCCACGCTGAACAGCCGTGCCGAAGCCGTCACGGCGGCGATAGCGAGCGACGTCAAAGTCTTGCCACTCGACCCGACGTCGCTCAAGACGTTCGATTTGCAGCTCCCCGACGGTCGCTGCGGCGACGTCGTGGCCGGGCTCGACAGAGGAGGCACGGGCATCGATTTGCGCTTGAGCGACGTTCAAAGCGGCGAAGAATTCGCCTTGGTGCGCGGTCGGCTCGTCGTACAAGCGCGCGTCTGCGCGGCCGGGCACCCCCGCACGCTACACGGCGAGCTCCGCCTGTCGGCCGGCAAAGCCGACGCGCTCGTCGTCATGCGGCTCGTCCCTGTATTGCCGTAACTTCTACGACGATGGGCGATCTCTCAGAGGTCGCCAAGCCGCCAAGCCGCTAAGCAGAGAGATTGGGGGGGCTGGCTGCTGACCGCAGCGTGGGAGCTAAAGACTTGCAGGGTGCGGAAACCTCAGCAAGCCCCGGCCCCCCATAAATCCACGGCAGCAACCCAACCCCTTCTCTTGGCGGCCTGGCGGCTTGGCGGCGACTGGGATTGTCTCTTTACGGCTTCCACGTGACTGGGCCGCCGTCGAGCGCGATCTCGTAGTAGCCGTGTGGGTCCCACGTGAGTAACGTTGCGCCTTGTGTGAGGGTGCCGCCGTCGATCGTGACGCGCACGAATTTACCGGGCGGGAAGTGCGCGGGCAACGTCCATGACCACGTGGTTGCCGCCGGCGCCGCCGCGAACGCGGCTTGGACGGCTTTTTGGCCGAGCCAATACGCGCCGATGTCGGCCATCGTTCCAATCCAAACGTCGCCGAGCGACTTGGCGTGGCCGATGCTGTCGGTGACGCTCTTGATGTCGACACCGGCGTACCAATTTTGGGCGTTGGGCAAGAGGGAGTGAAAGAGAAAATTGGCCCATTTGCCTTGCGTGCGCGCGGTGTCGACGATGCCGCTGAAGACGCTCGCGTTCTCGCCGCCGCCGGCCGCCTTGGTGGGCAGGTCGAACGGATCGGTGTTGTCGCCAGGGGCAACCATGCCGTCGCTCGTTCCTCTCGCGAGGAGGAATCGATCGCGCGCACTCTCCTTGTAACCCCCATCACCAAAGGGATACGCAATGGTGTAGACGCCGCTCACGCCGAGCTTCGTCTTGATGTAGTCGGTGCACTGATCGATTTCGGCGGCAGCCGTGGCCAGCGGGTTCATGCAACCCGACAGGTTGAAGTAGCAATGATGGACGGTGTGATTGCCTAGCTCGCCGCCCTTGGCGACGACCTCTTTCCACGTGGCGTCGTAGTTGGCGTAGTAGTTGTTCACGGTCGTGACGTAATACGTCACCGGCACGCCCGTCGCGCGGATCTCGGGCCAGTGGTCGATCTGCGACGGCTGCGAATCGTCGAAGGTATAACTGATCGCGCCCTTGAAACCGGCCCAAGCGATGACCTTCAGGTTCGCCGCCCCGCCGCTCGGACGCGGCACGTTGGCGGCACCCGGAGGTACGGGAAGCTTCGACGCGGCGCCCGCGCCTCCTCCGCCCGCGCCAGAGCTCCCTCCGCGACCGCCGTCGCTCCCCGCCCCCGAGCCGCCCGTGCCGGCCACGC
>DATEMX010000798.1:0-3995 GCA_035275365.1 Polyangiaceae bacterium
CCAGTACGTCTTCTCGTTGTTGCCTTCGCCGCGGGTGATTGCTGCTACGAGTTGCTTCATTTCGACTTGCGTTGCCATGTTCATCGTCCTTTCGTGTCTTCCGCTCATCGCGGTTGGTTCGCTCCCAGCGGGGTCCGAGGAGCTCCTACGAGAGGACGGGCTGCATCGTTGGGGGGACCGCTTGCGGGGGAGCCGACGAAGCAGAAGCCCGGCACCCGGTACGGGCCGACAGTGTCTCGAGGCGCGACGCTTTTCGGGCCCCGCGCGGGCCAACCGTGAGAAGCGGTGACGGGAAGGTCGAGCTACGGCTATGCACAGATGAAGAGCGTCGGGCGCGATCGCTCGCGGCGTATGACGAGACGAGGCGCCATGGTCTTGCCGAGAAGCTTCCGAACGAGACGGTGCTCCGATCCGATTCGGGGCTCGCAACCCCCGACTCCGCGAAGAACGACGAGGTCCGTGGCTCCGTGACAAACGAGGAGAGGCGTCGAAGCCGACGACAGTACAGGCGGAGGGCGCGCGGGCACCATGCCTGCTTTTTCTTCCTACCGCCCCGGCTCCGAAGCATCCATCAGGGACGAGATAGTTCGCCGATTACGGCCACCAAGGTTGAGCGACCCAAGCCATGAAGGCGTCGCGGTGCTCCTTGTCCCAGCAGCCGAGTGCCTCCCTCAAGTCGAAGCTTCCCGCCTGCCAGGGGAATTCGTCATCCCACACGCTCAAGAGAAATCGCCCTGCGCATTTGGCAGCGTGAGCGGGGAGGCCGGAGACGAGCCAATTGTCGAAACGCCTCGGCTCCCATCCGTGGATGCCATGCGCATCTCGCAGCGTGGGGAAGGACCACGCGAGCAGCGCCATGCGCAGCCGATGGGTGGGCATGACCTCGACGGGTTCTTCGAGGACGACTTCGGGTTCAACGTTCGTATCGTGAAAGGGATCCATGCTGCTCTCCTTCTTCCGGCAAAAAGGCTGCCGGGTGCTCGGAGGGGACGGCGGACGGCGCCTCCCCTCATTTGGGGGTCTCCTTCGGGCGCCGTGCTTTCGGCGTAGCGCCCACGGTTTTGGGTTTGCCGGACGCGTCATCGACCGTCGTCCGACAGGCGACGCACGACCAGAACGGGCCGTTCTTTCCTTGGATGCGGCGCAAACGGCCCGAGCACCCCGGCCTCTGACACGGGTGGCCGCCACCGACATCGAGCTGCCCCATCGCCTTGCCTTGCTCGACGAGCTTGCCCAGCTCGGCGGCCACGCGCTCGACGAACGGCTCGACGTCGTCGGTCCCATCATGAATGGCGCGCATCGCCGCTTCCCACACCGCGGTCATGTCGGGCCTCGTCGCGATCTCGGGCAGGATGCGGACGAGCGCGCGCCCGGTTGGCGTCGAGGTGACGGCCTTCTTCACGCGCGTAACGTAGCCGCGCTCGAAGAGCGTTTCGATGATGGCGGCGCGCGTCGCGGGCGTGCCGATGCCGTCGGTTTCGGCGAGGATCTTCTTCACCTGGGCATCGGTCACGAACTTGGCGATGTTGCACATCGCCTGGATGATCGAAGCATCGGTGAACGGCTGGGGCGCCTGGGTCTTTCGCTCGGCCACGGTAACGGCCACAGGCGTCACGTTGTTTCCCTCCTTGAGTCGTGGCAGCGACGCGGTCGTCGTTTCTTCCGAATCGGACTCGGTGGCGCCGTCGCTCCTCAGCGTGGCCAGCACTTTCCATCCTTGGGCGAGCACCTGACGCCCGCTTGCCGTGAAGCGCTCGCCCGCGATCTCGAGCTCGACCTTCGTCTGGGTGTACTCGAAGGCTGGGTAGAACTGCGCGACGTAGCGGCGCGCGATGAGCTCGTAGACACGTCGCTCGGTGTCGGAGACCTTCGCGCCCATGGCGCTCGGCGTCGGGATGATGGCGTGGTGCGCGGTGATCTTCTTGTCGTTCCACGCCTTCGAGCGAAGCAAGAGGTGCGCCTCCCCAACGCCCGTCGCGAGCGCGTGCGCGTTCTGCGCGATGGCTTCGAGGACATGAGAAGCGTCGGCGTGGTGACCCTCCGGCAGGTACGAGCAATCCGAACGCGGGTACGTCGTGAGCCGGTGCGTCTCGTAGAGACTCTGGCAAGCATCGAGCACCTGTTTGGCGGACAAACCGAGGCGACGACCGGCGTCGACTTGGAGATCGGCAAGCGAGTACGGCAGCGGCGGGCCCTCGCTCTTCTTTTCCTCCGTCACCTTCGTGACCGAGCCCGTTTGACCCAGAATCCGGGCCGCGATCTCGTCAGCGATGTCCCTTTGGAGGAGCCGACCTTCGCCGTCGAGGTGAGCTTCTGCGAGCGGTCCCGGGATCCAGCTCGGTCGAAAGGTGACGTCGTCTTCGGTTTTGACCGTCGCCTCGAGAACGTAAAACGGGGTTGGGCGAAAGTTTTCGATCGCGAGATCGCGCTGGACGATGAGACCGAGGAGGGGCGTCTGCACGCGACCGACCGACAAGACGCCGTCGTAGCCGCCTCTTCGGCCGAGCACGGTGTAGAGGCGCGTCATGTTCATGCCGTAGAGCCAGTCGGCGCGCTGCCTCGCCAGGGCCGCCGCGTAGAGCGGCCGGTACTTGTCGTTCGGCTCGAGGCTCGAGAGCGCCTTCTTCACGGCGCCGGGGCTGAGATCACTGATGAGCAAGCGATCGACGGGTCCTCGGTAACCGAGGTACACGAGCACTTCGTCGACGAGGAGCTGTCCCTCTCGGTCCGGATCGCCAGCGTGGACGACGCGCGATGCGGTTTTGAGAAGCTTCTTGATGTTGGCGAGAAGCGGCGCCGTCGAGACCTCGAGCTTCCACTCCTTCGGCACGATGGGAAGGTGCTCGAGGCGCCACTGCTTGTATTCAGAGGCGTACGCTTCGGGGGAGGCGAGCTCGAGGATGTGCCCAGCGCACCACGCGACGACGTCCTTGTCGCCACACGCGATGCTGCCTTCGGAGCGCCTGTGCGGGCCGGAAAGGACATCGGCAATGGCGCGACCCAGACTTGGTTTCTCTGCGATGAAAAGACGCATCGGATCAGGGACCTTTCGGTTGGGGATTCAAGGTCGACGGCGACTGAAATCCACCGGAGTCGTAGGGCTGGATGATCATGTCCTTGGTCACCATGACGTTGACGGAGAACCCCGGGCGGACGGTGATCGTCGGCTGAATGTTGATGTTGCGCCGGGTGATCTGCTGGCCGACCTGGTTGATCTCACCTGCTGCATTACGCGCGAACGTCTGCGGTACGGTGGGATTGAATCCCTGGGTGCTACCCGCCACGCCTGTCGCGGTGGCCGCGAGAAGCGAAGCGACGGCGGCGCCCTTCATGATGCGCCACCAGTGCTCGTTGACCTCGTCGGTGAGGCCGGCGGCGCCCTCGAGATCGCCGGCCGGCATGCACTCGAGGTTCACGGAATCGCCGTTCGGCAGGATCAAGCGATTCCAGCAGACGAGCACGCGCTCTTGACCCCACGCGACCATCGAATCGTAGTTCGCGAGCAGGCGCGAGCCCTGCGGGATCAAGAGGTGGTTGCCCGAGACGGTGTCGTACACGTTCTCTCGGACCTGCCCGATTACAGGCCCCGGCAAGTCGCTGTTGATCGCGGTGATGAGCACCGCGGGAATGATCGTGCCGGCCTTGACCTCGTACGGACTCTTGGGGTGCCGAACGGGCGCCGAGAGGTAGTCTTTGGTCTTCGACGGCCCCGGTGCGTCGACGAAAGCGTTTTTGCGGGATTGGAGGTTCGGATCGGTATCCTGCGGCGCGTTCGACTGCGGTCCTTGTTGCGACTTTTCGAGCTGCTCGAGCCAGGCCGGCGGCGCGCTGGAGCTCGGCGCGGGCGAGGGCGATCCGGTGACCGCGTTCGCGTTCGTGTCGAAGAGAACGCCCGCGCCTTGGGCCTTCATCTCCTGTTCGCGCCTCTCGAGGCGAAGGCGTTCCGGCGAAAACGGATCGTTCGACGGCGGAGCGTTTCCGGCAAACGCTTTGCG
>DATEMX010000799.1:0-4882 GCA_035275365.1 Polyangiaceae bacterium
CGCCCTGGGGGGTCGTGAGCTCGAGGCGGATGATGACCGCCATGAGCCCCCCCAGCACGAAGAAGAACGAGACCGAGATGAGGTAGAGAAGGGCGATGCGCTTGTGGTCTTTGGTGAGCAGCCAAGACGACAGACCAAACGTGTGGTTCAGATAGTGATCCGGCGGCTCCGGCGCTTCTTCGACTGGCTCGCTCCAGTCCATGTCGGCTTGGCTACTCATTTGGCACCCCGTTCTTGCGCGGCTGCTTGGGCCCGTCCCGCGGGGGAACTTCGAGTGGAGCGGCTGACGCGGACGGGGCCGCGGAGCCGGGAGGCGCTGCAGAAGGAGGCGCTGCAGAAGAAGGGGCCCCTGGGGTCTGGCCGAGGGCCGAGGGGGCCCCGGCGCCGGACTTCATCGACTGGATGTAGCGGATCAACTGGATGATCTCCTCCTCGCTGAGCTGACCTCGGAAGGTCGGCATGTTCGCCTGATAGCCGGCGACTACTTTGGCGGCGGGGTTCACGATCGATTCACGGAGGTAGGTCTCGTCGGCCGTGGCCGTCTGACCGTCCGCGAGCGAGACGGTGGCGTTATAGAGGCCGGCGAGGAGCGGCGCGCGGGCCGAGCTGTCGGGGCGGTGGCAGGTGTTGCACGCCTTGCCGTTGAAGATCTCTTCGCCCGAGGCCACGGTGCTCGGCGCGCCCGTTTCGATCCCGGCGATCCAAAGCTCGTAGTCGGAGGGTTCCATGACCACCACGCGACCCACCATGCGCGAGTGTTCCGCCCCGCAATATTGGCTGCAAAAGAGGTGGTAGGTGCCGACGGTGTCCGCGTTGAACCAGAGCGTCGTGTATTTGCCGGGAATGACGTCGGACTTCACGCGCATGGCGGGAATGAAGAACGAGTGGATGACGTCTTCGGAGGTCATCTTCAGCTTGACGGGCTGGCCGCGCGGCACGTGAAGCTCGTTGATCTCGCGCTTGCCGCTGGGGTGCTCGACCTTCCACATCCATTGCTTGCCGACGACGTAGTACTGCGTTGCGTCGGCCGGGGGGCGGGCGGCGGCGAAGTAGATGCGGGCGCCCCAGGCGAAGATGGTGAGGGCGATGACGAGCGGCACGATGATCCACGTTGCCTCGAGGAGCATCGTGTTGCCGGTGAGATCTTGTCCGATCTGTCCCGGCACGCGCCTTCGATAGCGGATCATGAAGTAGAAGAGGAAGAAGGCGATGAGCGACGAGAAGAGGATCGTCACGCCGAGCGTCGTGAAGAAGAGCGTGTCGATCTCGCGCGCCATTTCGCTCGCCCTCGGCGGAAAGAGCGGCGCGTGCGGGAGAAATCCTTGGGTCGGCTGGCTCGGCTGCATCGCTAGTTGCCTTCTCCTCGCAGCGCGAGCGAAGGCTTCGCTTTCCTGCGATTCTTGCGGGTCATGACCAGCACCAGGCCGGCGAGCGAAGCGAGCGTGAGCAGGCCGCCGGCGCGCATGGTGCCCATCGCGACGGCACCATATTTCCCTGCCTTGGGGTCGTAGTGAAAGCAGAGCAAAAGGAGTTGATCGACGACGTTTCCGAGGTGCCCCTTGGACGCCTCGACCATGGAGAGGCGAAGGTCCTTCGCCGAGTACTCGATCCCGAAGAGGTAGCGGGCGATCTGCCCGCTCGGCGTGAGGACCACGATGCCCGCCGGGTGAGCGTACTGCCCTTGCGCCGGGTCCCACGCGTAGCGAAACCCGACGGCAGACGTCACGCGCTTGATCTGCGTTTCGTCGCCCGTCAAAAATCGCCAGCCGTCGGCGGTCCCCGCGCGGCCGTAGCGTGCCATGGCGGCGTCCTTCTTCGCGTGGGAGAGCTCGGGCGTATCCTTCGGATCGAAGCTGATGGTGACGACGTTGAAGTCGCGCCCGGCGTCGAGATTCATACCCTTCAAGCTGCGCGCGAGGCCCTCGACGGAGAGGTTGCAGAGCATCGGGCAGGTGTCGTAGGCGAGCGAAAGCACGACGGGCTTGTCCGCGAAGTAGTCGCCGAGATGCACGGGCTTTCCGGCTTCGTCCTTGAACGTCGCGTCGAGCGGCACGCTCTGGCCGATGTGTTGATCGAAGCCGACGTCCTTCGGAGTGGGCGGCAAGATCTCCATGGGCTGCGCGGCTTGTCCTTTTGCCCCCGCCGCGAAGAGCGAGAGGGTGAGCACCAGCACGGCTCGAGCTCGAGCGGCGCGTGTCACTTCGGTTCCTTCTTGGGGGCTTGGCCGAGCCCCTTCTGGGCGAGAATCTGGATGGCGCGGTCGACCGGTATGCGCGCGACGCCGCCGGTCTTGTCGGCCCAGCCGTAGGTCGTCAACGCTTCACGATCGCGCGCGCGCATTTCGTCCATGTCGCGCGGCGGCGAAGCTTGCAGGCGCGGCCCGGGTGGGATGGGATCGAGGCGCGCGGCAGCGATGGGCGAAGGGGCGCGATCCTTCGCTTCTTCTTGCGCCTTGAACGAGGCGCTCATCCACCACATCGCCAAGAGGGCGAGCACGGTCGCGCCCGCGACGCCCCCTGCGAAATAGAGGATCGACTTGAACGCCAGCTCGCTGTCGTAGCGCGGCGGCTGATCGGCGGGCGGATGATGAGGATCAGCCATGGCCGAGTGCCTCCTTGAGAGCCGGCTCGTTGACGGGCAAAAGCGAGCGCGTCTTGAGCTGCCTGGTGAACACGAAGAACCAAAGACCAAAGAGCCCGACCGCCGTCGTGACGTCGAGCGGATGAATCGTGGTGCGGTCGGAGAAGGCGGGGGCCGCGAGCCAGTAGAGATCGAGCCAGCGAACGACGAGCATCATCCCGGCGACGCGCGCGAGCCTCTTTCTATCGCGCTTCAAGTTACGCGAAAGGAGCAGCACGAACGGCAGCACGAAATGGGAAAAAACGAGCAAGACGGAGAACCAGCGCCAGCCTCCGTTCATACGGCCCATGTACCAGCTCGTCTCTTCGGGCAGGTTGCCGGACCAGATGATGATGAACTGCGACACCGAGAAGTAGGCCCATATCATGATGAAGGCCAAGAGCAGCTTGCCGTAGTCGTGAAAGTGCTCGGCGCGGAAGCGGCCCTCCAAGGGCGCACGGCCCGCCAAGAAGACCGACATCACGATGATGAACGCGAGGGCGGCGACCACCTGGCCGACGATGACGTAAAAGCCGTAGATGGTCGACGACCAGTGCGGCGACAGCGACATGAGCCAGTCGATGGCGCACGAGGTCATGCAGAGCACGTGAACGCACGCCGCGGCGGAAGCGATGCGCTGCATGCGTTTTCGGATCTGCGGATCGCCGGTCTTGTCTTGCCGGAGCGAGAGCGCAGAGAAGAGGAGCGCGACGCCCGACCAGAGGGCGAAGCAAACGAGGGCCCGAACGATGAAGCCGCTCGGCGTGAGGTAAGCGGCGCGGAAGCCGTGCCCGTGCGCTTCGGGCCCGGCCCACGAGTAAAGGGTTTTCAAGCCGAGGCCGATGGGAACGAAGGCCAGCGCAAGAAGCGGGATCGTACGCGACGCCGCCTCGAGGATACGGCGGATCATGAGACCCCACGCACCGCTCGACAGGTGATGGAGCGTCATGACGGCGAAGCAACCGAGCGCCGTCCCGAAGACCCACACGTAGGCCACGAGGTACGATTTCAAGAATTGGCTCGGGTTCGCGAACCCGAGCGCGGCCGTCGCCACGGCGCCCGCGGCGCCCGCGATGAGCCCGAAACGCCCGAGCCGGTCGAGATCCGACGCTGGCGGCGTATAGGTGTCGAGGAGCGGCAGCGCCTCTTCTTCGTGGTGGTGACCTGAGCTCACTTGGCGCCTCCCAGCTTTGCGCGATCGTCGGGGGTTAGCTCGGCCACGGGTGCGTGCTGCGAGAATTGCAGCGCCTTCACGTAGGCCACGATGGCCCAGCGATCTTCGGTGGGGACCTGGCTTGCGTAGCTCGACATCTGTCCGAACCCTTGCGTCATGACGTCGAAGAAGTATCCAACCGGTTGTTCGCGAAGGCGGTCGATGTGAAACGACGTCGGCTGCTTGAAGCCGCGCTCGACGATCATGCCGAGGCCGTTACCTTGCTTGCCGTGGCAAGGGGAACAGAAGATGTCGAAGCGCACGTGTCCGCGCTCCATGAGCTCACGCGTGAGAGGCATCGGCAATTCGTTCACGAATTTCCCGTCCGGCCCGAGGCCCTTGTAGAGGGCCTGGTCGTCGCGCAAGAACCCGCGCGCCACGGTGTCTTCGGGGATGGGCCGCGCGGCTTGCCCGTTGGCGAAGAAGTCGCTCTCCGAAAACGGCTTGGCCTTCGCTTGGTCGTACATCTCGTTGCGGCACGCAGGAACGATAAAAGCTAGGGCCGCCAAAGCGCCAAGCCGCCAAGCCGCGGGAAAGAAGGCCGGCGGCTGAGGCTGCGTCGCAGAGCGGAGGGTCGTTTCAAGGGTCGACATCGGTGACCTCCGTGGCGCTCCACTCGGCCATGAGCTCGCGCGCGCGGTCGCGATCGAACTTGGGGTCGGTTGCCTCGATACAGAGGAAACAGCGATCGCGCGACGCCTGGGCGAAGCGCTCGACATTGAAGACCGGATGGTAGGGCTCGGGCAAGCCGTTCAAGATGAAGACTCCCGCGACGGCGGCGAGAACGGCGCCGAGGATCGTGCACTCGAAGGTGACGGGGATGAAGGCCGGCCACGAGTTGAACGGGCGCCCGCCGATGTTGAGGGGGTACTCGATGACGGCCACCCAATATTGGAGGAAGAAACCCGACAATCCGCCGAAGATGCCGCCACAGAGCACGATGAAGGGCACGGGCGACTTGTGGTGACCGATGGCCTCCCACACCTCTTCGATGGGGTACGGCGTGTAAGCGTCGATCTTCGTGTAGCCGGCCTCCTTGGCCTTCTCGAT
>DATEMX010000800.1:0-3164 GCA_035275365.1 Polyangiaceae bacterium
CGTACGCCTCGCCGGAGGTAATGGGCAGATCGAGGTGGAGATCGGCCCCTTCACGACGAAAGAACGGATGTGACCGCACGTGAATGACGAGCAAGAGATCGCCGCGCGGTCCGCCCTGCGATCCGGCGCCACCTTGACCTGGAATGCGCAGGCGGCTCCCTTCGTCGGCGCCCGCTGGAATGCGAACGGTGATGGGCTCGACGTTGTCACCGGCGCGCATCGTGAACGTGCCACCTTTGACGGCCGCGTCGAAGTCGATGGTGATTTCGCTTTCTTGATCGGGGCCGCGCGCGGGCCCGCGCTTCGGCCGGCGCCGACCACCACCGAAGAGATCGCCGAACAGATCGTTCGCGCCGCCAGCCGCGCCGAAATCGACACCTTGCCCCCCGCCAGCGCCGCGGAGCAGATCTTCGACGCTGAACACGTTGCCGCTGCCACCACTCGCGCCGCGCTGCTGACCCCAGGCCTTGTACTGGCGCATGCGCTCGGCATCGAAGCCCTCGCGAAGTGCGTCTTCCCCGAATTCGTCGTAGAGGGCGCGCTTTTTTGGATCGCCCAAGGCCGCGTAGGCCCGATTCACGTCTTTGAACTGCGCCTCGGCCTGCTTGTTGCCCGGGTTTTTGTCGGGGTGAAGCTTGGCGGCGAGCTTGCGGTAGCTTTTCTTGATCTCGTCGGCGCTCGCGCCGCGCGACAAACCGAGCAAGGCATAGAAATCACGGGCCATAGGGTGCCAGGCGCAACCTAAGACGGCAGCCGGCCGCCGGCAACGGGCAGCATGACTAGACGGTCCGCCCGCTCGATCGAAATCCGCGGCGCCGGCGGGTCTCGAAGACCATGACCTCACTGTAGCGGTCGAGCGCCGTTTTCTTGTAGTCGCCCCATGCCCGCTCGATGGTGAGCCCGTTGGCGTAGAGGAGCGCTTCGAGCTCTTGCGGATAAAATTGCCGATGGGCGAGGGGGGTGACCCACGAATCCTTGGGGTGGCCCTCAGGGAAAAACTCCATCATCACGAAGAGAATCTGGCGGGCCTGGTCATAGTCGAAGCGCTCGGTGTAGCGGACCATTTCTCCCGTGGAAGGGTAGCGAAACCGAGGGCAATAGTAGGCGCGATTGGGGTCGCGCACGAGCTCGTGTGCGTTCGGCATCGAGACGTCGAACGCGAACGTGCCGCCGGGCGCGAGGTGGCCGAGGACCTTGGCCAAGAACCGTTCGACGTCGTCGCGCGTGTAGAGATGGAGAAAGGCGTTGAACGGGCAGGTGATGAGGTCGAACTTCGTCCGAAAACGAACTCGCCGCATGTCGCCCCAGCGAAGGGTGACGCGCCTTCGCACCTCGGCCGGCTCGAGCGCGAGCTGCGACTCGAAGTCGTCGAGCATCGGCCGCGAAAGGTCGAGCCCGGTGACGGCGATGCGCTGACGCGCCACCGGTAGCGCGATGCGCCCGTTGCCGACGCCATACTCGAGCACCTTTCCCCCGTGGCGCCGAGCGAGCTCGACGTAGTACGCGACGTCGTCCTTTCGGCGCTGGTAAGTTTTGGTGTAGTATGCCGCGTCGTCGTAGTGGGCGCGTGAGCCCGCTTCGAGCTCCTTGTCGGCGGCGCGAGCGGGCCGCGCGAGCGGCCGGCCCGACTTCAGAGAGCGCGCTTCAGCGAGGTGTCGATCCACTCTTCGATCACCTCGTGGCTCGGGCGATTGAAGCGGACCTTGCCGGCAGCGATCTCACGCAGGCTGAGCACCGACGCCTTGTTCTTGGCGCGCACGAGCGAGTGCGAACCCTTCATGATCTGGCGCGTCCTCGTGGCAGCAAGGACGACGAGAGCGAAGCGATTCTCTTCACGCTCGAGGCAATCTTCGACGGTAACGCGGGCCATGAATGGAATCTCCTCTCGGTCTTGCGAAGGGCAGCTACCTTAATCGGGTCGCGCAAACCGCGCAAGGAACCAGTTGAAGGTGCTTCGTCGGCGTTAGAGCGCCGTCGGACCGGGAAAACCGATGTCGACGGCGAGAATGAGCGTGCGAAGCAAGCGCGGCATGGCCTGACGGTAGCGAACCCTCGACCCCGGACGCCCCTTCGCGGAGCACCTCGTCGACGTTGGCCGACCAGCGAGCTAGCGCTTCGCGCGAAGGTGAGCGACGGCGCGAGGTGACGCGGCTACCCGCCGCGGGCGCTCGACGGATCTTCGCCGACCGCGAGGCCTTCCTGCCGAACGAAGCCAGGCACGTCTGCGTACCCAAAATGTTGTGGGGTTTTCGTTATACGAAAACCCCACAGTTTGTGGTCGTTCATCGATCGGTACCACTACATATAGTTTTTTTGTATGACGAAAAACAGCGCGTCGAATCGGAGGGTACCCTGGGGGCCTGGTATCTTCGGGGCTGCCAGCTTCAGGCTAAGCACCGCGTCTTCGCCATCACCACCAATCGTCGTGCGTTTCGCATCGACAGCTAGAGGTAATCGACGGCGGGACGGGCTACCGGCGGCTTTGGGGCCGCTGGCTTGCGAGGGGGTGGGCGGACCTTCGTTTGCTCTTCCGCCACCGCTTTTCGGAAAACGGACTCCTTGCTGGCCATGGGCCGATCGCGAACGAATGCCGTCACGGCGGCCACGAAGACAGTGACGGCGAGCGCGGCGCTGCTCGCGCGCCTTCGCTGACGACGGCTCAGAAGCACGTCACGAACCCCGCGCGCGTCGGTGCCGCCATGCCGAACATGTTAGCAGCAGACGGTCGTGAATTTTCGACGCGCTATCACCCTTGGTGACAGCCCGTGCACGAGAACACGCTCGTGATCATCGGCGTTCGCGTCTTTTCACCGCGCACCGGCGATCGAAACGGTTCGACGTTTTCGCTCGCGTGCGTGATGCGCTCTTCGAGCACGGCGCGATAGGGCCACGAGGCGTAGGTCTTGGAGAGCTTGGCCTGCGCGTAGACACGCTTGGCTACCTCGGGGTCGCCCTGCTTGACGATCATGTCGCCCATGTTGAGAAAAAACCCTTCGAAATTGTGGGGCGCGATCCACGAGTTCCAGCACGCGCGCTTGACGCCTTGGGTCGTCTCTTTGGCCATGTAGGGCGCGAAATCGAGGTTCGCGCGGTCGACCTTCGTTTCGGCGCAGAGGTCGAGCGTCTCCCATTGGTAGTCGACTCCTTCGACGAAGTGCTTGTCT
>DATEMX010000801.1:0-4617 GCA_035275365.1 Polyangiaceae bacterium
CTCAGCCATTTTGGATGATCGTGATCTGCTCCTGCCAAAGTCTGCGGCAGTAGTGTTAGGCCTCTGTCGCGGCGCGCCGCGGCTTCACCGTGACGGGCGCGGAGACGCCAGTATCGCCCGCGAAAACGGCACAATGCTCGGCGCCGGCCATCTACACGCCAGGTATGGCAGGCATGGCGAGTCGCGCAGTGAAGCGAGAGGGTCCAACGCCATCGTTTCGAATTTGGCATGCCAAATTTGGCGAGAGCCGAAGGCACTTCCCGCGCAACACTCCTCGATGCGCTGCGCGGGAGGTCTAACGCCCATCGTTCGGAATTTGGCATGCCAAATTCCGAAGAGAATAGGAAAAGGGCCTAGTGAGGTACCTTGGTGTGGGCGGTGTGATGCTGCCAAGAAAGGCGCGGCGGACCGCGAGAAGCACACCGGCCCAGTCCGGCTGAAGCAAGGCACGCGCAGTGGGTTGAACACCCATCGAGCGTAATTTGGCATGCCAAATTGCGAAGAGAAGCAGAAAGGGTCTGCTCGTGGCTTGGCGTGCGGCATGCCAAATTGCGGGGAGAAGCGAAGGAACTTCCGATGCGGCGCTCCTCGACGCGCCGCGGCGGGGGCAACGCGCCCATCGTTCGCAACTTGGTGTGCTGGCATGACAGGGCGTTTCGCCCGAGAGGCTTGGGCGACCGCGTGACACGTCACGCGGGGGTGGATTTCGTCGGCGGATCAAGAGACCCGAGCCCCTCGCGCGAGAACTCCACGCCGACGCGGGCGCCGCCCGTGGGGCGATTTTCTGCGAACACGCGGCCGCCGTGCGCTTCGGCGATTTTCTTGACGAGCGCCAGCCCGAGCCCCACCGATTGCTCGTCGGTTGCCTTCTTGTAGAACGGCTCGAACACGCGTCGCTCTTCACCGAGTTCGAAGCCCTGTCCCGAATCCTCGACGATGAACGCCACGAGGCTCGGCCGCACGTCGATGCGCAACGTGTCGACGCCCCCCGCGTGGCGCTCGGCATTTTCGAGCAGGTTGGAAACCGCGCGCGCCACCAGCGTGGGGTCGCCCTCGAAGGGAATGGGGCCCTCGCAGGGGGCGAGCTTGGATGCGTCGACCGCTGCTCGATCGAGCGCCGTTTTCGCCACCTCGATGGCGTCGAGTCTCTTCTTAGTCATCGCCGTGAAGTCGATGCGCGAGCTCGCCAAGAGATCGCTGACGAGCACGTCGATTTCGGTGATCTCGCGCTCGAGTTTTTCGAGCTCTCCGAGCGGCTCGGCCTGTTCGCCCAGCCGAGCGAAGTTATTTTCCGCCTTTTGTCGGGCAAACTCGATGAGCAGGCGCATGCGCGAGAGCGGTGTGCGGATCTCGTGCGACACGGTGGCGAGCAGCGCACGCTGGTCGGCCAATTGCTTCTCGATGCGGCCGGCCATGTCGTTCATGACGTCGCCCACGACGCGAAACTCGAGCCCGTGCCGCCGCGACAAGCGCACGCGGCTCTTCAAGTGGCCCCGCCCGATCTCGTGGGCGACGCGCGACAATTCGTAGAGGGGACGAACGAGGCGCCGGGAGATGGCACCGGACGCGGCCCACAGCATGAAAATCGCGACGAGCACGGGGATGATGAAATGCGGGGAATGGGGCCGGCCTTCGCACACGTGGACCTGGCCGAGCAGTTCTCCCCGACGCTCCACGCGGGTGATCTGCGCCCCTTTCTCGCATGCGGCCCCGAACGATTGGGTGGCCTTCGTCCGTTCGTCGACGACGCGGACGCCTACCTCGAGATCGCGCGCGAGGGCCGAGGCGAATGCGTCGCGGCGCGGTGGATCGTCCCACGCCTCGACGAACTGCCGGGCCATGAAGGTTTGGGCCCGCTCTATGCCCCACGTTTTGTCGTGCCTTCCCGAAACGAGGAGCACGACGCCCGCGGTGATGGCGATGGAGACGCCGAACCAAAGGAAGATCTTTCGATGCAGTCGACCCCGCGCGTAGAAGCCGAACGGGTTCACGAGCGGTCTTTGACCAAGACGTAGCCTACGCCGCGGATTGTCTTGATCTTCTTGGGCGAGCGCGGATCGTCGCCCAGCTTTTGGCGCAGGTGAGAGATGTGCACGTCGACGGTGCGATCTCCGACGTTGACGTCGGCGCGCCCCGCCTCCGAGAGCAGCGCGTCTCGCCCGACGACGCGGCCCGCGCGCCGGGCGAGTGCGAGGAGAATGTCGAACTCGATTCCGGTAAGCTCGATTTCTTTGTCGGAGACCTTCACCTTGTGGCCCGGCACGTCGATGGCAATCTCGTTGACGCGAACGATTTCCGCTTCGACGGAGGGGTTGGCGCGCCGGAGGACGGCGCGCAGGCGCGCGACGAGCTCGCGCGGGCCGAATGGCTTCGCGATGTAGTCGTCGGCGCCGAGCTCGAGACCGACGACGCGATCGGTCTCGTCGCCTTTGGCGGTCAGCATGAGGATCGGCACACGACTCTTGCCGCGGATGCGCCGGCACACCTCGAGCCCGTCGATGCCGGGCATCATGATGTCGAGTAGGACGATGTCGAAAGCTTCGGCGTCGAGCACCGCGAGCCCACGGTGACCGTCGGGGGCGCCGGTCACCGTGAAGCCGTTCTGCTCGAGGTATGTCGTCAAAAGGTCGTGAAGCCTCTTGTCGTCATCGATGAGGAGCACCCGGGGCATCGATCAGTTCGCCGGTGCGGGCGCCTCGGATTTGGGGGAGGGTTCGGCCTCGCCGGACCGTGGCGATCCTTCGGAGCCCCAGCGGTGGTCGGAGCCGCACGGGCGCTCGTAGCCCCAGTGGTGATGATGACGGCGCATCGAGTGGATGGCAAAACCGTAGCCAAGAATGGTGCCGAGAGCCAAGAGCACGATACGAAAGGGTCGTCGTCGCATGGGAGTCTCCTTTTCAGCAGCCGGGCTGCCAGCCGAAGGCGATCATGTCGCTCAGCGTTTTGCGTTGGCGATCGTCGAGCACGGCGTGGATTTTGCCGAGCGCGTGGGCCACCGCTTCGCGAATGGTTCGCGTCGTTTCGTCGACGCGCAGAGAGGCTGCCTGGAACGCCGACTCGTCGAACGACGGGCCTTCGATAGTGCGCGCGACGTCGCCGCGCAGCTCGTGCATCGACCCGAAGAGGTCGAAGGCAGTTCCCTTGAGATCGTTGACGGCTTCTTGAATCGCGCGCTCTTGACTCGGCGTCGCGTCGAGTCTCGCGAGCAGCGACCACAAGTACGTTCGTCCGCCGCCGCGCCACGGTGGGCCGCCCCACCCGTCGCCTCTTCCGTAGCTGTAGCCGTAGCCATGGCCCGAGCCGCGAGCACCCCAGCCGTGATGCCCTCCGTACCAGGGCCTTCCGAAGAACCAGCGCCTTCCGAAGACGGCGCGTCCCAAACCGACGAGGCACAGCGTGCCGAACACGAGACCGATGAACATGAGATTTTTCTCCTTCAGGGCGCTTGTTCGTTGCCCAGTAGGAGGTTTCAGCCGGCTCGTTAAGCCCGTAGATGGCGCGCCGTAAAGAAGTGTTAAGCGGGCGCCCTCCAGCGACAAATGTTAAGAGGGGTCATGGCCGATTCGAACGGGGGACTTTCGACGGCGAAAGCAACGTTTCGGTCGGCTTCGGCCCATGCGCGCGTCGAGAAGGGCGTGGAGTTCTTGCTGGCGCGCGGCACCGCGACCGAAATCGTCGTGCTGGGAGCCTCGCTCGACGCCGCGGCCCAGGTGACGCGACTCGCCACAGAGCGCGGGGGAGCGTCGTTCGGTTGGCATCGGTATACGCTCGCTCGCTTTGCCGGTGCGCTCGCCGCGCAGACGCTCGGTGAAAGGCGGATCACGCCGGTGGGCCGGCTTTCGCTCGAAGCGGTGTGCGCGCGCATCGTTCATCGGCTGGGGACCGCCGGGCTCGGCCGCTTCGCCGCCATCGCCGATCGTCCGGGGCTCCCGCGCGCGCTGGCGCGCACGCTCGACGAACTCCGCATGGCGGCGGTGACGCCGGCAAAGCTGCCCGACGCGGACGTGGCCCACCTGCTTCGGGCGTACGAAGACGAGCTTGCTCGAGCGGGTCTCACCGATCGCGCGGAGGTGCTTCGAATCGCGACCTTTGTGCTGGCGTCGGATGAGCGGCTCGTTCTCGTGGGAAAGGCGCTGCTCTGTCTCGATGTTCCGCTCGACAGCGAATGCGAGCTCGGGTTCGTAGCGGCCTTGGCCGAACGCGCGTCGCATTTGCTGATCACGGTGCCAGCGGGCGACGATCGCGCGTTCGCGCGTGTTTCGACCGCGACTGGCATGGTGGCGACCTCCGACGATCGGCCGAGGACGACCGCACTCGCGCGCCTTCAGGCGGGTCTATTCTCCAAGACGGCCGAACCAGGAACGACAGGCGACGACGTCGTTATTCTCTCGGCTCCGGGCGAGAGCCGCGAATGCGTCGAGATCGCGCGCCTCTTGCATCGCGAGGCGGAGCGAGGGGTGCCGTTCGATCGTATGGCCATTCTCCTGCGTTCGCCGCTGCAATATCGCGCGCACATCGAGGAGGCGACGCGGCGCGCCGGAGTTCCCGTTCATTTTGCGCGCGGAACGATTCGTCCCGATCCGGCGGGTCGCGCGTTTCTGGCCCTCCTGGTGTGCT
>DATEMX010000802.1:0-2099 GCA_035275365.1 Polyangiaceae bacterium
CTCGATACGAACGTCCTTCTCTACGACCCGCAGGCCATCTTCAAGTTCGAAGAAAACGACGTCATTATCCCTATCTACGTCATCGAAGAGGTCGACCAGTTCAAACGAGAAAGCACCGAGCGCGGCCGCAACGCGCGCACCGTCGCGCGGCTGCTCGACGGCCTGCGCACCCGCGGCAAGCTCGCCCAAGGTGTTCGCCTCGACACCGGGGGCGATCTCAAGATCGCCATTCCCAGCAAGCGCCCCGTGCTCGCGACGGCGCTCGATCATTCGGCGCAAGATCAGGCGATCTTGCAAACGGCGATCGACGTGCGCGATTCGGGCGACACGCCGACCGTTTTCGTCACGATGGACTCCAACCTTCGCATCCGCGCCGACGCCCTCGGCCTCGACGCGGAGACCTACGAGAACATTCGCGTCGAGGTCGACGATCTGGACACCGGCATCGTCGAAATCGACGTCGACGCCGCGGTGGTCGACGGGTTCTTCCACGCCGGCTCGGCCGCGGCGCCCGAGGGAAGCGACCTCTACCCCAACATTTGCGTCCTTTTGCGCGACCGCCTCTCGCCGAGCCATAGCGCTCTCGGTCGATACGACGCCCAGAAGGAACGTATCGTACCCCTTCGCGTCTCGCGCGAAGGCGTGATGGGCATTCGCCCGCGAAACAAAGAGCAGACCTACGCGCTCGATCTCCTGCTCGACGACTCCATTCGCCTCGTCACGCTGGTCGGCAAAGCGGGCACCGGCAAGACGCTCCTCGCGCTGGCCGGTGGTCTCAAGCGCACCGTCGAAGATCAAGCGTATTCACGCTTGCTGGTGAGTCGGCCCGTCATGCCGCTCGGCCGCGATATCGGCTATTTGCCGGGCGATATCGACGAAAAACTCAATCCGTGGATGCAGCCCATCTTCGACAATCTCGAGTTTTTGTTCTCGACGGGCAGCGGAAAAGGCAAGGAGCCGCGCGGGTTCGCCGAGCTGCTCGAGACGGGGCAGATTCAGGTCGAGCCGCTCACCTACATTCGGGGGCGCAGCTTGCCCCACCAATATCTCATCGTCGACGAGGCCCAGAACCTCTCGCCGCACGAGGTGAAGACGATCATCACCCGCTGCGGCGAGGGCACCAAGATCATCCTCACCGGCGATCCGTTTCAGATCGACAACCCTTACGTCGACAGCGCGTCCAACGGTCTAACGATCGTCGCCGATCGCTTCAAACGTGAGAAACTGGCGGGGCACATCCTGCTCTCCAAGGGCGAGCGCAGCGAGCTCGCCGAAATCGCCGCCAATTTGTTATGAGCTCGGAAGCCTGGATCGGTTCGGCCGATCGCGCCCTCGCGCTGGCGGCGGACGAGATCAAGCTGATTCGGGCGATGACGCCGAGCAACGCCGCCGCCGAGCTGGTCGGGCTCGAACAGGCTTTCCGCCGCGGATCGCCGCGGCTTCCACGGTGGGAGTACGACCCGGCGCCGCCGCCGCGCCCTGAGCTCACCCTTGCACTCGAGCGGTTGGCGGATTTTCTCGAAGCGGCGTCGCCCCTCGGCCGCGTCTACGCGGCGCGTGCGAGAGAGCTCGGACTCGAGGCGGCGATGATCGAACGGGTCGGATCGCCGACGCTGGGTGAGCTCGCGGTGCGGCGCTTCGCCGGCGACTCGCCCCAAGATCTCGAAGTGGCCGACGCGCTCGCGGAGCGTTGGGCCGGCGAGACGGCGTCGGGTGAAGGGCACGGCGGAGGCGTGCTCATTCGGACCTGCGACGCGCAGCATCCATCGTCGCTCGTGTCGGTGATGTCGCGCGAGGCGGGGCGAGCGAAGTTGCCCGTCCGCGTCGTCGTGCAGCCGGGCTTGGCGTCGCTCGCCGCGACGGGCGATGGCGCCATCTTGGTCGCCGAGGGTAAGTGGATAGGGCAGCGCGACGTCGATCGCACCGTGCTCCACGAGATCGCCGGACACGCGTTGCCTCGAGCCCGGGCCGAGTCGATGGCGCTCGGCATTTACGCCGTGGGTACCGCCCGCGGTATCGACGATCAAGAGGGGCGCGCGCTCCTCATCGAAGAATCAGCGGGTTTCCTCGACGCGCCGCGCCGGCGTGAACTCGGGTTG
>DATEMX010000803.1:0-2153 GCA_035275365.1 Polyangiaceae bacterium
TCGCCATGCGTGGACGGCCACGCGGCGCCATCCCAGAAGCGGCTGCAGCGGCCGAAAGGTACGCCCCATGCCTCGGCGTCTCTCTAGCGATGGCTGTGCGCATCGTCAATCAACTCGAGTCGCGCTTGTACCACGGAAAGGCCGCTGGTACCCTCGGTCGTGCGGTCGATCGCTGGGCCGCACCGGGAGGTACGTGGTGAAGCAGCTTCTCATGGCGTTGGTGGTGGCGGCGGGGTTGGTGGCGGTGCCTGCGACGAGTCGCGCCCACGATGCCTACGACGACAGCCAGTCGCATCCCCTACGGCTCGTGGCCTACGCCGTGCACCCGATCGGGTACGCGATCGAGTGGTTGGCCATGCGGCCGATCCACTTCGTGGTGTCCCAGCGCAATCTGGAGCGGATCTTCGGCCATACGCCGCACGAGACGCCCTTCGGCGACTACGAAGCGTATCGGCCCGACGAGGACGAGTAGCTCCCACGTCCACGGGGAGCGCCGCTTCCCGTGAAATACGAGCGCAAGGACGCGCACTACAAGCGGGCCAAGGCCGAGGGCCTCCGCGCCCGCAGTGCCTATAAGCTCATCGAGCTCGACGACCGCTATCGCCTGTTCCGAAAGGGCGATCGCGTCGTCGATCTGGGAGCATGGCCCGGGGGCTGGTGTCAGGTCGCGGTCGATCGCGTCGGCCCCTCCGGTCGAGTGATCGGTGTCGACCAGGTCGAGCTCGAGGCGCTGCCGGCGCGGAACGTTCAACTGATCGTCGGCGACGTGCGGGATGCGGCGGTCGCGCGCGACCTCACATCGCGTCTGGGTGGGCTCGCCGACGTCGTCCTGTCGGATGTCGCGCCGAAGCTCACGGGTGTCCGCGATGTCGACGAGGCTCGATGCTCGGAGGTCGTCGACGCCGTCGTCGAGCTACTGCCGAGGGTGCTCAAGCCGGGAGGGCGCGCCCTGCTCAAGCTCTTCATGAACGGCGCCTATCGGGCACACCTGACGAGACTCGAGGTGATGTTCGAGCAGGTACGGGTGACGCGGCCCGAGGCGTCCCGCCGTGGATCCGCCGAGCTGTATGTGCTCGGTAGCGATTTCGGACCTGCCTCGCCCACCTGTGGATAAGCTGTGGGCCTGTGGAAAAGGCCCGTGCCTGCCGCCGGCGCCCGAGAAATCGGGCGCCATGCGGGCGAAGGTCTGCAAACCCTTGATTCGGAACCACAAATAGGCCCGGCCCCCCGCCTGCCCGATCACGCCGTGAGCATACTCGGCAACCGCTCCCGCCCCGGAAAAGCTCGGTTTGCCGCGTGTGGATAACCGGGCCGGACGTGTCGCCGTTGGGGCACAAGGATTTGCTAGCGGGCGACGGCTCAAATGCTTGTGCCCGTTGAGCTGCCGCGACGCGCGACGACAGAACGTCGGCGCCACGCGGGTTACCGCTCCACGATCGCTCGCCGCCCTTGCACTGCAGGCGTGACGAAGCGCCACGTGACGCAAGTGTCTGCGTTTCGCTTCGATTGCGGAATCGATTCGACGTTGCATCCGTCCATTTCGTCACGTTGCGATTGCTTTTCCCCGAGCCGCTTGCTGTATACTCCGCCTGCGCCGTGACCGGGGGCGCGAGATGATCGTCTCGACTTGTTCCGCGAATGCGGAAGGGGGTGGGGATGCCACGGGTGAAGGAGGAGCCGCGCGGACGGCTCGCGGCGCTGCAGGACATGCTTTCGGGCGGTAGTCAGGCACTTCTCGACCAGGCTCAAACGCTGCGCGACGAGGTGCAGAGGCGCCTCGGTGACGTTGGCCGCGGTTTCGAAGAGCAACTCGGCACGGTCGTCGGTGCGGTCGAGGAGCGGCTGAGCGCGCAGCTCGACGATCTCGTGAGCCGAGTCGCCGTTTCGATCCGAAAGGATCTCGATCGCCTTCGCGAGCGCGTTCGTACCATCGAGACCCGGCTGTCCGACGTGCCCAAGGAAGGGGTCCGCGAGCTCGTGAGCCCGCTGCAGGCCCTGGCGAACAACGCGATCCAGACCGCGGGGGCGGTACAGGAGCGCATCGAGGAGCTGGTTGGGCGGCTCCAAACAGTGGAGCGACGAGCGGTCGAAGTCGTGCGCGAGCCGGCGCCGCAGACACCACCGCCGGACGACGTGCGACAGCACCTCGATCG
>DATEMX010000804.1:0-3502 GCA_035275365.1 Polyangiaceae bacterium
AGGGCGACCGAGGTGACCAAGATCACGGGCGACGACACCTTCGCGAGGACGCGATCGAACGCCGCGCAACCTTCCTTCGGCGAAATGCCCTGCTGGAGGAGCGTGACGAACGCCAGCTCCGCGGGCGACAAGGTCTTCGGCAGGGACACATCGTTGCGATCCGTCGGCGCCGGCGACGCCACGAGCGGCTTCGCGCCGCCGAAGTCGGCCGTACCCGCCAGCTTGCGCAGCGTGAGGCTCGTTACCAGCACGAGCACGTTCCCGCCTTCGTCGGTGAGGGTGACGTCGAAGGAGGCAAAATCTGCGAGCGACTCGCGGCGAACCCCTGGGGAGCTCCCGACTGGGCGAATGCGCACCTGGCTCGCGATCCGCGCGGGGAGCGGCCCGAAGACTCTCACCTTGCCGTAGGAGACGGGCACCCAGAGGGCATCTCCGACGTAGCCGTCGATGAGATCCATGGCGAAGCCCGTCGCGATGTCGAAGAGCGCCGGATGAATCCTGTAGCCCGCGAGATCGCCGGTGAACTTCGGTGGGAGCTCGAGCCGCCCGAAGGCTTCGGCTCGCCCGTACTTGGCCTCGCGCAGCACGCGCCAACGGGGACCGAAGCGCATGTGCTTCTCTTGACCCGAGAGGATGCCGTTCGGATCGTGATGGGCGCGATCGGAACAGCGGTCCGCCAGCGCGTCGAGATCCTCCGGAGCGGGTCGTGATCCCACCCCGAGCACGATCTTCGCTTGAGCGTGAAGCTCGGAACCGTCTCCCCTCACCGCCTCGACCTTGCTGTGCACCTCGAAGTCGTATCCCTGCTCGCTTTTGCGAAGGGTCGCCCACAGCTCGACGATTCGATCGTCGGCGACGGCCATGGGACGCATGAAGAGAAGATCCTGCACTTCGAATGGCGTCGACACGCCGACCTCGGCGAGCGTGGCGGCGATCATCTCCAGATAGGCCGTGCCCGGAACGACGGCGCGACCGTCGGAGGTTCTGTGCTCGTCGAGGACCCAATCGGTGGCAGGGCTGAGGCGTCCCCAGAAGCGCTCGTCGCCGCCTTCGGTGGTCCGCGAGTGGAAGAGCGGATGAGACACGGGCCGCTCGGCCGCGCTCTGTCGAGCAGGCCTTTCGCCGAGCGTCTTGACCGATTCCGCGGCCATGCCCACGCCGTTCCAGATGCCCCACCCGATGGCCGTCGTGCGGCGAGAGAGCCGCTGACCGCGGCCCTCTGCATAGGCATTCAGGAACGCGTTGGCGGCTACGTAGTCGATCTGGCCCACGGGCCCCGACGCGACGCTCGTCGAGGAGAAGAGAAAGAAGAAGTCCAAGTCGTCGGCGGAGAGGAGCGCGTCCAAGACCAACGTGCCGTAGACCTTCGGAGCGAACACGTTCTCGATCTGCGCCTGCGTCTTGGCCTGGAGAAGCTCGTCGGAGAGCATCCCGGCGGCGTGGATGACGCCGTGCAATTTGCCGAAGCGGCGCCGCGCCTCGGCGAGTCCGTCTTTCATCCTCTCGGGATCGGTGACGTCGCTCGCGACGACCAAGACCTCGGCGCCCAGCGACTCGAGCTCGCGCACGGCTGCCCCGCGATCGGGCCCGTCTTTGCCCTTGCGCGCGACGAGCACGAGGTTGACCTTGGCGAGCGACGCGAGGTGCCGCGCCAGCGTGAGACCGATCCCGCCAAGGCCGCCCGTGACGACGTAGGTGCCGCCGGCGCGGACGTGCACGGGCCGAAGCGGCGCCTCGTGGCTCGACATGGGCTCATACGTCTGCTCGAAGCGATTTCCTTCGCGGAGCGCGACGACCCTGTTGCCCGGCGGCGCCGACAGCTCGAGCATGAGCTGCGAAGCAATGGCTTGCACGGCGGCACGTCCTTTGGTTTCGAAGAGCCGAAGGCGGCGCACCTGGGGAAGGACGATGTCGACGCTGGCGCAAGTGGTGCGGGGGATCTCGTGCGGTATCACCTTGCACGGTCCGAGCACGGTGGCCTGATCCGGGAACGGCACGCCCTCCTCGCCGACTTGCTGCATGCCGCTCGAGACGACGGTGAGATGCGTGCTCTGTCCGGTGCCTTGGTCGGCCAAGGCCTGGGCGAGAAAGAGCAAGCTATAGAACCCGCGCTCTTGGTTTCGGTGGAAGAAATTAGAGCCGGGGCGATGTTTTTCGTTGGCAGCCACGAGCCATAGGTGCACGACCCGGTCGGGGACCTTGCCGCTCGCGACGAGATCACGCACGAGCGCGTCGTAGCCGTCGCGCCCATGTTCGGGCGAGAGGCGGTATTCGTTGTGGTTCAACTGGTAATACGCGTCGCTCGGGTGCACGACGACGACCTCGTCGCCTCGCTCACGCAGCGCGTGCGTCAACTGCGCGCCCAGGCCCGCGTCGTCGATGAAGACGAGCCAGGTTCGCCGGCCCGGTTCGCCCGAAAGCGGCTCCGCTGGGCGCCAGACGGGCCGATAGAACCAATCGTCGATCGCGGCGACCTTTCGCAGCGGCACGCCATCGCCCGCGGTCTGGGCCGTCACCTTGCCGGGTTCGATGAAGTATCGCTGATGCTGAAACGGATAGGTCGGGAGCCGCGCCAGGCGGCGCGCTTCGGGCCCGCGCGCGTGCGCCAGATCGACGGGCAGGCCCGCGGCCCACAGGCGGCCGAACACGGTGAGGACGAACGCCGCGTCGTCGATCGATTCATCGGGGTGCCCGAGCGACGCGAGCACGAGCCGCTCGGAGGTCACGTCGGGGTGCTGCCGCGCGAGGGAGCTCAACGTGCGGCCTGGGCCCACTTCGAGAAAGGCGCGGCCGGGATCTTGCGCGAGCGTCGCGATTCCTTCGGCGAAGCGGACCCTCGAGCGCAAGTGTCGCGTCCAATAGTCAGGACAGGTCGCCTCCGACGCCGTCAAGAAGGTGCCCGATACGTTGGAAACGACGGGGATCTTCGGCGGAGCGAGCGCAAGACCGCGCAAGAAATCGCCGTAGCGGCCGAGGACGGGCTCCAGCATCCGCGAGTGCGCGGCGATGCGAATGCGCACCCACTTGGCCTCGACGCCTCGCTCCGCGAGCGTTCGCCCGAGCGCCTCGAGCGCTTCGCGAGGCCCCGACGCGACGGACAGCTCGGGGGCGTTGGCGCTCGCGAGATCGAGATCGTCGCCGAGCAGAGGTTCGAGTTCCTTCGCCGAGAGCGCGACGCTCAGCATGCCGCCCTCGGGCACCTCATCCATGAGGCGTCCGCGCAGATGGACGAGTCGGAGCGCGTCTTCGAAGCGGAATACGCCGGCCACGCACGCCGCCGTGTTTTCGCCCATGCTGTGGCCAATGAGCGCCTTGGGTTCGATCCCCCAGTTCATCCAAAGGCGCGCGAGCGCGTACTCCACGAGGAAGATCGCCGGCAATTGTGACGACGGTCGTTCGAAGCGCTCCGCCAACTCGGGCGATGTCGTGCTGCTCGGCAAGAAGAGCGGCGACAAATCCTCGCCTTCACCGC
This sequence comes from Polyangiaceae bacterium, assembly GCA_035275365.1. Taxonomy (GTDB): domain Bacteria; phylum Myxococcota_A; class Polyangia; order Polyangiales; family Polyangiaceae; genus DASWDH01. The sequence continues at coordinate 3,473 of DATEMX010000804.1, forward strand.
GCAAGAGCTCGAGCCCGCGATCGATCCAAT
>DATEMX010000805.1:0-6736 GCA_035275365.1 Polyangiaceae bacterium
CCGCCGCTCGCGTTCAATTTCGGTCATTTGGCATGTCTCTCTCTTAGCTCCACACCGTCCTATCGGCTCCTCCTCGCAGAACTTGCTCACCTTCGTGTACGGGCACGTTTACGGGTACCAGAATTGCGCAACACGCCCTAGTATCGCCGCGATGAGAGACGTCTCCCCCGAGGTTCGCGCCGTCGTCGATCGCGTCTTGGCCGGCGACGAGCTCGGAACGCGAGACGCCGAGACGTTGTGTCAGGCGCGCGGCACCGACCTGCACACCGTCATCGCCGCCGCCGACGAGATGCGCGAAAGGCAAGTGGGGCCACGCGTCACCTATGTGGTCAACCGCAACATCAACTTTACCAACGTCTGCATCAAGCATTGTGGCTTCTGTGCGTTCAGCCGCGAGCACCGCGAAGAGGAGGGCTACCTCCTTCCCGTCCAAGAGATCGTTCGCCGCGCGCGCGAGGCGGTGAGCCTCGGCGCAACGGAGATCTGCGTTCAGGCCGGGCTTCCCCCCAAGCTCGACGGCTGGTACTACATCGAGCTAGTGCGGGCCCTGAAGAAGGACCTCCCCGAACTGCACATCCACGGATTTTCGCCGGAAGAGGTTCTCTACGGCGCGACGCGGGCCGGCGTCGGCATTCGGGCCTACCTCGAGGCGCTACGCGAGGCCGGGCACGACACCTTGCCGGGCACCTCGGCCGAGATCCTCGACGACGACGTGCGCGACGTGATCGCCAAGGGTCGGATCACCACCGGGCAGTGGATCGACGTCGTCACGGCGGCCCACGAGCTCGGTATTCGTACGACGTCGACGATCATGTTCGGTCACGTCGAAACCTACCGGCATTGGGTGGAGCACATGGCTCTGCTCCGAAGCATCCAGAAGACGACGGGCGGCTTTACCGAGTTCGTGCCGCTGTCGTTCGTTCATCAAGAGGCCCCCATGTACAAAAAGGGGCTCGTCGGCGGCGTTCGACAGGGGCCTACGGGCGCGGAGGTCATCAAGATGCACGCGGTGGCGAGGCTCATGCTCGGAGCCACCTTCCACAACATCCAGGCTTCGTGGGTCAAAGAAGGGCCGAAGATGGCGCAGTACCTGCTCGCATGTGGCGCCAACGATCTCGGCGGAACGCTGATCAACGAGAGCATCTCGACGTCGGCCGGATCCGCCTACGGTCAGCTCGTCGGGCCCGCCGAGCTCAGGCGCCTCATCCGCGACGCAGGGCGAGTCCCCGTGCAACGCGATAGCGTCTACGGCGTCGTACGCGTGTTCGACGAAGACGGGGCGACCGACGAGGTGAGCCCGCTCGATCACGTGGCCGACGCGGAGGCCCGCTTCGGGTCGTACCGGCGGCTCACCCTGGCCCCCGATTTTCGGTTCCGACATCCATGATCCCGTCTCCTCCGTCTCCCCAGTCTCCCCCAAGGCCGCTTTCGATCGCCGTCGTCTTGGCCGATTTCAACCCACGCATCGCCGAAACCATGCTCGAGGCGGCGCGCGCCGAAATCCTCGATGCCGAGGCAAGGCTCGCGCTCTCCGCCGTGATCCGAGTGCCCGGTTGCTACGAAACGCCGGCGGTCGTCGATCGCTTGCTCGCCAAACCGACACAAGGCGCCGTCGTGGTCTTGGGGTACATCGAACGGGGCGAGACTTTGCACGGGCAGGTCATGGGCGCCGTCGTCCACGCGAAGCTGGTCGACCTCGCAATCGCCCACAAGAAGCCGGTCGGTCTCGGCATCATTGGGCCGGGCGCCACTCTCGAGCAAGCCGAGAAGCGCACCATCGGCCACGCCCGCGCCGCCGTCCGCGCGGTGCTTCGCAGTTTGGAAGCGTTTGAGCAGATCGACGAATAGCCGAACGCCCGCGATCCGGCGACCTTCTCGCTATCGAGCGCTCGCGATTCGGCGCTCGATGGCCGCGACCTTGCCGTCGGCTGCCAAGACTTGTTGCCGCAACGAATCGGCTGCACGCGCGATGTCCTCGAAATCGGCTTCGCGCGCGGCGACGTCGAGCTCATGCGCGCCGACGACCACCTCGGCCATCCGCCGCCTCAACTCACCGAGCTCGGGCAACAGCGCGGCCTGCGACTCGACCGAGCCGTCGGTCTTCTTCGAAGCGATACCGAGAACGAGCGTGTTGAGCTCTGCCGCTTTCTCCCCGATGGCGCCATAGCGCTGCAAGAGACCGGCGGCGACGCCGCTCCGCTGCTCGATGATCAGGGCCTGCCCGTGGATCGCTTGGGCGTGGACCTCCTGACTTTTCCGTGCGTCATTCAAGGCAAGGACGAGCGTCTGCGCCGTTTGGCCGAGACGGCGTTCGGCTTCGCTGATTTCTTGGAACGATCGAGCCGCCCTCTGCAGGTTCTTCTGCGAGTTGAGAGGCGTTTTTTTCACCGCTTCCGCGAGTTTCGCGAATGACACTAGCTCCTGATCGAAGGCTTCGGCAGCGACCAGGAGCTCGGAGACCTCGCCTTTGCCGTTCCGCATGGGCCCGAAGTGTAACACCATCCGTGCACGTGATCGCCTATGGTGAGGGCCATGAGTCGCCACATCTTCGAACGCGAGCAGTTCGTCCCTCGGCCCCGGACGGAGGTGTTTGGCTTTTTTGCCAACGCCGCGAACCTCGAGCGGCTGACGCCGAGCGCGTTGCAATTCCAAATCGTGACGCGGCTGCCCATCGAAATGAAGATCGGCACGCTCATCGACTATCGGCTACGTCTCTTCGGCGTTCCCTTTCGCTGGCGCACGCTCATCGAAGCATTCGAGCCGGAAGACCGGTTCGTCGACCGCCAGCTCCGCGGCCCGTACCGCTTTTGGCGGCACGAGCACACTTTCCTCGACGCCCCTGGTGGCACGCTGGTCAAGGACCGCGTGGAGTACGAAATGCCGTTCGGTGTCTTGGGGGCCGTGGCGCGCTCGATGATGGTCGAGCGAACGCTCGACGACATCTTCGATTTTCGACGCCAGACGGTCGAAAGCGCCTTCGCCTGACCCCCGCCTCGCGACATCGCATTGCGGCGACCTGCCGTTGCTGACTGGATCGTTGGTGCTGTCATCGCAGTCGCCGCCAAGGCCGCCAAGGCCGCCAAGGGGATTTTGTGGGGGCCTGGATCTTTGCAGCGTCGCCGCGCGCCTGCATCGTCCGAGAGACCTGCCTATCCGGACGAACCTCTACCGCCACAGCAACACGGCCACACCCGGCAACACCCCCCAGAAACCCTTGGCGGCCTTGGCGGAGACTGCGATCACAACAACAGCCCTGCCGGTACCGATAGCAGGTCGACGTTCCCGGCCGTCAGTTGGTTCGGCGCGTCAGTTTGTCGGCGAGCCGCCAGGCGAGGCGGGTGGCCATCGCCATGATGGGGACCTGCGAGTTGACGCCGATGCTCGTCGGCAAGATCGAGCCGTCAGCGACGTAGAGCCCTTTGACTTCGTAGCTCTCGCCGTTGACGTCGACGACCCCGCGGCGCGCGTCGGTCGCCATGCGAGCGCTGCCGAGCGGATGAAACGCGAGGCATTCGATCCGGCGAGCGTCCAAAGGAGAACGCTCGAGCTTTCTTACTTCGTCCATCGATTTGATGGGCGTAAGGCCGAAGATCGGCAAATAGACTTCGCGCGCTCCACCGGCGAACGCCATTTCGGAGAGGATCGTGATCGACCGGCGCAGTCGCGCGAGATCACGCGGCGCCATGCGATACGTAAGGATGGGCTCACGGCCCGTGCCGAGTCGCACCGAGCCGCCGCCTTCGTCGTGCACGAGCGCGCCGAACACGGCGTGCCGGCGCATGTCGGCGACGAGACGCCGATGCGCCGGACCCACACCCGGCAGCGCCGACGCGAGCATGTTCACCGCCGAATAGACGCCCACCAACGTGACGCCTTCGGCCGCAAAATGATCGGAGTACACACTTTGCAGCGCGCCGTTCCACCCCGTCAAGACGTCGTCGAAGAGCGCCGAGACGCGCAGGGCCGGGTGGAGGGTGACGTTGCGCCCGAGCGCGGGCGCCCTTCGACCGATCCCGCTGTTGAAGAGAAGCACCGGCGTATGCAGCGTACCGCACGCTGCGACGACCGCGCGAGCCCTCACGCGAAACGGGCGCGATGCTTTGCCGCCGGGACCACCCAAGATGCGGCCGAGGATGCCCGTTGCCCGGCCCTCTTCGATTTCGATGCGCTCGACCAGCGCGTCCGCGATGACCCGCGCGCCATTGCGAAGAGCGCTGGGCAGGTACGACACGTCGACCGACATTTTCGCTTGGCTCGGGCAGCCGAAGTTGCACCGGCCGTTGCCCACGCAGCCCTCGGTGTTGCGCTTCAAAGGGTGCATCGGAATGCCGAGCTTGGCGGCCCCTTCGACGAATTTGTCGGTCGAGGCCGACCGCATGTCGGCAGGAACCTCTCGGACGCGTACCCGCCGCTCGACCTCGCGGTAGACCGGCTCGAAGCTCGCCTCCGACAAGTCGGTGAGACCGAGGTCGCGCACCCACTCGGCGTGGACTTCGGAAGGAATGCGAAAGCAAACGCCCCCCGTGAGCACCGACGAACCGCCGACGCAACGGCCCGCCGAGAGGCCGATAACGGGTGTCTGTCCCAACCCGAACGCAGCGAGGAGGCCGGCTTCGCGCCAGATCCTCCGCATCGACTCGGTGGGGCGAAAGGATCCGTATTCCTGAGGCGTGTAGTAGGGGCCCTCTTCGAGAACGATGACAGAGAGACCGGCCTCCGAGAGCACCGACGCCAGCACGGCTCCGCCCGCGCCCGACCCGACGATGACGACGTCGCACGTTTCGTCGAACGCGGCGTCGAGATCGCGACCGAGTACGACCGCGCCCGTAACGGGCAGCTCGCGTGCCGTCATTCGCCGCTCACCTTCAAGCGCCTGGGCTGACGCGGCGTGGAGATAGTGTCGCGATCGAAGCCGGTCACGGCGAGCTCGGGCGCCATTTCGAAGGCCAGCATCGTGATCGGCAACTTGAAGGCCACGAGCAGCGTCGCCAAGAGGGCTATCTTGGCCTGCTCGAGGCGCTCGAGGTAGGCGAGCCGGCGCGCGAGCGGTAGGCGGCTCGCACGCGACAGCACACCTATCATCACGATGGGCAACCACTCGATGAGCCACGCGAGCACGCAAAACCCTCGCCGGAGATCGGGACTTCCTGCCCCTATCAGGAGGTCGAACTCGTCGGCCACGCGAGCGGTGAGGTCGGCCGACGCACCGACGAGACCGCGATCGGTCTCTTCCGACAAGAGCGCTTCGGCGAGCGCAGCGATGGTCTTTTGCCGCGCAGGCGAGAAGGCTCTTCGGTTCCAATCACGACTCGATATGGATCCCCCTGTTTTCATTGCTCACGGTTTGCGCGCTGGGTCAGGAGCTGCCGGCACTTCGGGCGCTGGGGCTGCCGGCTCGGTTGGTTTTGCATCAGACACCTTGTCTTCTTTGTCTTGTTGTTTGGCCTTTTCTTTGGCCTCTTCTTCGTTCAGAAGCTGACGGAGCTTCTTCTCGCGCTCGGCGTCGCTTACGGCGAGCTTGCTCACGTCGAACGTGAGCAGCGGGGTCTTGTCGCCCCCTTGCATCAAGGGGAGCTTACCATCCCACCGCTCGATGGCCCGATATTGCAGCACGGTTCCCGTCGTCGAGAGACGAATGATCTCGTTTGCCTTCGCTTCGGCTCGCGCGCGGATGAGCACGGCGTCGGCGTCGCCCTGAGCTTTTTGCCGGACGGCCTCGGCGCCTCCGTGCGACTGTGCGATCGCTTGTTCCGCCTCGGCCCGCACCTGCCTCACGCGGTTCTCCGCCTGAATGGCGTTCTGCGTTGCTTCCATGGCGCGGTTGATGGCCTGCGCGACGTTGGGCGGAAGTTCGAGCGCCCCGTTGATGGTCACCTGATCGATGAGAAAGCCGTCTTTGCCCAGAATCTCACGGAGTTGCGCCGACACGTCGGCGACGAGCTTGCCCTTGCCTGCTCCGTAGATCTCTTGCACGGCCATGCGCGACGCGACGTTGTTGAAGGCCTCGCGCACGGCGTTGCGGACGTAGCCACCGGCGAGCTGCAAGAGATCAACCTGCCGGAACCTCAAATAAAGATGCGGCGCGAGCGCCGGATCGATGTGGAACGACAAACCGATGTTGGAGGTGATGTTGACGCCCTCCTGCGAGGAAAACGTGATCGACTCGTCGACCGCCTGACCTTCGTGCGCCGACTTGGTCCACACCACGTTCTGCACGCTCGTCGGAAACTCGACGACTTGTTCGGTGAGCGGATTGTAAAATACCCAGCCGGTGACGACCGGAATGTCTTGCACGCCGCGCGAGCTGCCCGCCAAATTCACGCGAATACCCACGTGCGCCGCGTCGATTCGGGTAACGGTCTGGGTCAAGACGATGAGGGCGCCGATGCCGGCGACGATGCCGATGAGAACGCGGCGGGCCGTTCGGCCGGAGGTTCCCGGATCGAACTCTATGGGTTTGAGTGCCAAGGTGGCTCCTTCGAGACTGGGATCGCCGAGATGGCGCTCCGCAGACACCGATTTAGCACTTCTGGGAGCCCAAATCGCTTTAGTACTCCTGCTGCAGACTTTGGCAGGGGCAGATCACGATCGTCCCAAATGGCTGAGACCCAACGTAAAATACGGCGAGGCTGTCGGAACCACCTAGTTTCGGACAGAACGAGCCGCCACCGCTCGCCGCTCGAGCCGAGAGCACCCCAAATCTGCCTGTGCACTGCGCTTCGCTTCGTAGGTCTCC
>DATEMX010000806.1:0-9189 GCA_035275365.1 Polyangiaceae bacterium
GATGTTTTCGATCGGCCTGGAGCTGGGTCGACCCAGCGCGCAGAAACGAGAGCGCGACTGGCGGCTCATGCTCCGCGGGCTCCTTCTGCACTTGGTGCTCATTCCCCTCTTGGCGGTCATCGCCTCCCGCCTCTTGCGCACGTCGGGCGATGTCACCGTTGCTTTCCTCTTGCTCGTAGCGGCTCCCGGTGCGCCGTTCTTGCCGCACTTGGTCCGGATATCCGGCGGTGAGTTGGCGTTCGGCGTCGAACTGACGCTTCTTTTGGCGAAGATTACCTGTTTTTCGGCGCCGCCCACCGTGCGGCTCATGCTGTCTGCGCATCATTTCGACTTCGCTGATTTGCCGTTCTTGCTGCGGCTCCTCTTATTGCAAATGCTTCCGTTCATCGTGGCCAAAACTCTTCGCAAGCGGACCGCGTGGGTCGAACACCTCTACTTGCCTTGTGTGGCCATCGGAAGGTACGCGGCGATGGCGCTCGTCCTCTTCGTGGCCCTGGCGGGTGGCGCCAAGGTCCTCACGACCTTCGACCGCGGTTGGCTAGCGGTGCTCGCCGTCGGCATCCTGTCGACCGGGCTGGCGTGGCTCATGGGTGGGCGATCGGAGCGGGCGCGCACGGCGATGGCCGTGAGCGCCAACGCCAAGAACCTCCCCCTGGCGCTCGTCATCGGTGTTCATGCGTTCCCGGTTCCCGGTCTCCAGGCCGCCATGTTCGGTGTGTGGCTCATTCTATTTGCAATCGCCTTCGCCGTGGCTGGGGTGGGTCACCGTTTGCATCGCAACGCCGACGCCGGGCAACCCACCCGATGGTTTCTCCACCGAAAGCGCTCCTATTGAGCTACGCGAACGGCGGGAGGCGTGTATTTCCCGTCGACCACGACCTTGTCCGGCCAATACATGCGCAGCAAGAGGTTGAAAGGCCGACCCTTCGCCACCGGTAGCCAATTGGCTTGGCGATCGGCTCCCGGCGAATCGGCCTGCAGCAGGATGTCGACTGAGCCGTCGGGGTTCTTTTTCAGCTCGCTGTCGCGCGCGGCGAAGCGGTTGATGGAGTTGGCGATGAGGAAGCCGTCCTTGTCATAGGCGGTGACCGACCAGAATGCTTTGACAGGCGGGATCTTGTCGCGATCGAAATGGAGCAGGTAGTGCTTGGTCCCGTCGAGGGCTTCGCCGTTGCTGTCTTGCGCGACGCTCGGATAAACGGCGTCCTCGGGGAGGTTCGCGCCGAGGCCGAAGTAGGTAACGGCCGCGCGTTGCGTGTAGTCAGTGCCGTAGGTGCCAACGTCGCTGGTCACCCATCGCCAGCCGTTCTGTTCGGTGCCGAGCTGGGCAGCCTTGGCTTTGATGGTGGAGAGGGCGTGGGTCTTGGCCTTGTCGAGCACGTCGGTTACGTCGTCGTTCGGGCGAAAGGGTAGCCCGGGCACGAGTCCGATCTTCGCAAACTGCTGCGTAGTCGGCGCGTCGGCGGCCGCGGGCGGATTGGCGCGCATGAGCATGGCGAGCTTGTTGAAATAGTCGTTGGCTTCCATGGCTTCGACCTGCTGCTCGGGCGACGTCTTCGGCGCCGGTGCGGGTTGCACGGGTTCGGCGGCGATGGCGCGCGCGGGCCACTCGCTGAGCGGCGCCATCTTCTGCTCGCGTTGCAGTGCGTTCACCGCGGCCGCGTCCTTTTCGCCGTTGACCTGAATGCGCGACAAGAGCCATGCGTCGTTGGTCGGCGAGTCGATGCGCGTCACGCCGTTCGGCAGCGTGCCCTTCCAACCGGGCCCGACGATGGCGAAATCCTTGGCGCCCGTTCCCGTCGTGCGCTTGCCAGGTGCGGAAAAGACGTTGGTGTTCGCGTCGAGGAGCTGCGACACGTAGTAGCGCCCGCGCGTGTCCGGCATGTGAAAGAGCACGGGCTCGGCGGTGAGATCCAAGAACGCGGTGGTGTAGAGGGTGTCGACGTTGGGCCGCACGACGTCTTTGAAGGTCGCGTCCGGAGGCTTCGGCAAGTACGCGAGGTGATTGGTGACACCCTTGCCGGTGACCTGTTTGGTCATGTCGAGGACCATCATCGGGTAGCCGTAGATATAGGCATTTTCGACGGTCTTCTCGGTCGAGTCGTGCTCGCCCGACGCCGTGGCCGAGGGCGCCTCGCTCCCCTCCTTGCTGGCGGGCTCGCCCGGCGAAGCGGCCGACTTTGCTTCGGTGCTCTCTTTGCTCCCGCCCCCACACGACACGAGCGGACCGAGCCCCGTCGACACCATCATGAGCAGCGCCGGACCGACCAGCGAGCGCGAGATATTTATCATGACGCTTCCTCCTAGCTCGCTTCCATCGTGCCCCTGCTCGTGAGAACAGCCCGGACCAAGCTCCGAGGCGGGCTCGTCGGCTATCGATCCGATCGACGCATCTGATACGTTGTCGAGCTCGAACGCGGTGCTTCGAAGAGGAGGCGAGACATGGACGTGCGCGCGGCGGTGGCGAATCGGGCAGGAGAGAAGCTTTCGGTAGAAACGGTCGCACTCGACGGTCCGCGAGCCGGCGAGGTGCTCGTGGAGATCAAGGCGACCGGCGTCTGCCACACGGACGCCTACACGCTCTCCGGGCAAGACTCCGAAGGCATTTTTCCGAGCATCCTCGGCCACGAAGGGGCGGGGATCGTCGTCGACGTCGGGAGCGGCGTCACCAGCGTGAAGCGCGGCGACCACGTGATTCCGCTCTATACCCCCGAGTGCCGTGCTTGCGAGTATTGCTTGAACCCCAAGACCAACCTCTGCCAGGCCATCCGCGCCACTCAAGGCAAGGGGCTCATGCCCGACGGCACGAGCCGGTTTACGCGAGGTGGCGAGAGTGTTTACCACTACATGGGTTGCTCCACGTTCGCGAACTACACGGTGTTGCCGGAAATCTCCGTGGCAAAAATTCGAGAAGACGCTCCGTTCGAGAAGGTTTGCTACATCGGATGTGGCGTGACTACGGGCATCGGCGCGGTCATTCATACGGCCAAGGTCGAGCCGGGCGCCAACGTGGTCGTCTTCGGGCTCGGGGGCATCGGCCTCAACGTCGTGCAGGGCGCGCGCCTCGTAGGCGCCAACATGATCGTCGGGGTCGACAAGAACCCCGCGCGCCGCGACATCGCTGAGCGGTTCGGCATGACGCACTTCGTGAACCCGAACGAAGTGGGCAAAGATTTGGTGGCCCACTTGGTGGCGCTCACCCGCGGCGGCGCCGACTACAGCTTCGAGTGCGTGGGCAACGTCGAGCTCATGCGCCAAGCGCTCGAATGCTGCCACAAGGGCTGGGGAACGTCCGTCATCATCGGCGTAGCCCCTTCGGGCGCGGAGATCGCCGCGCGTCCGTTTCAGCTCGTCACCGGGAGGGTGTGGAAAGGATCGGCCTTCGGTGGCGCGCGCGGTCGCACCGACGTTCCCAAGATCGTCGACTGGTACATGGACAAGAAGATCGAAATCGATCCGCTCATCACGCACGTGCTCCGGCACGAAAAAATCAACGACGCGTTCGACCTGATGCACGCGGGAACGTCGATACGCGCCGTTGTCACTTATTGAGAGCGCCGTCGCCGTCCCGGTCGCGCGGCGGCTTCGCGATGAAGTTCGAAGGCGGTCGAGCGCTGTGCTGTTTGCCGGATGCATGGTGTTCGAGAGGCGCCGCGAGGTCTTCGGTCGAGAGGGCACGGATTTGCATCTCACCGAGCCGGGCCGCTATCTCGTGACGCTCGTCTTCTACGCCAGCATGTTCCAGAAGATCCCAAAAGCGCTAGCCTACACGGGAACCGGCGTTTCCGCCGCGCTCGCCGCCAAGCTGCAGTCATTTCTCCCCCTGGCCCCCTTCGTGAGGAAAGGCGTATCGGTCGGAAGGCGCAAACGCGGGCCATCGCGGCTCCGTTCCCACGCCGCTCTCATCGGTTGGCATGCCGAGTGCGTTCGGTCGTAGGACACAAGTTCAGGAGGACACCATGAGCAACATCTTGACAGACGCGTTGTGCTGGGCTGGGTTGATGTCGCGGCCGCGGTCGTGGATTTCGCCCTTTGCGCTCGGAGCGGCGACGGGCGTTGTCGCGGGCGCGGCGGTCGCCGCCATGCTGACGCCGATGAACGGGCGCGAGATGCGGGATCGAGTGGGCGAGAAGGCGAAGGGCCTAGCGGATCGAACGCAGAGCGCGCTCGCGGAGGTGACGAGCGCGGTCAAAGAAGGCGTGGAGCGCGCGCCCGAGATGCTCTCGCAAGCGAAGGCGTCGATCAAAGAGCACATGCCCGAGAGCGCCCACCGTAACCACACACCGAACCGCGGCGCGTAGCGAAGCGTCAACGAAGGGAGGAGCTCGGCCGGCCCTTGTTAGAACTGAACGGTTTGGCATCGGGAATGCAGTCCCAACCGCGTGTAAAAATGACATCTGCGCGCCCGTCATCGAGGAAAGCCGCGCGGCTCGACGTGATCGCTCGGAAAGCCGCCGCGCAAAGCGACGTCCTTTCGTTTGCGGGCGGTTTGCCAGACCCGGCGGTCTTTCCACGCGCCGCGCTGACCAGGTCGTTCTTGCGCGTCATGACGGCGGTTGGTTGTCCGGCGCTGCAATACGGGTGGCCCGAGGGCCAGGTCGAGCTCCGCTCTTTCATCGCTACCCGCCTCGCGGCGCGCGGCTGCCGCGTGGCGACCGACGACATTCTCGTGACGAGTGGTGCGCAGCAAGCGATCGCCATCGCCACGCAGCTTGCTTTTCGCGAAAGAAAGATCATTCGGCTCGACCGCGAAACATATTCCGGCGCGCTCGAGCTCTTTCGAGCGAGAGGTCTCACGCTCACCCACGACGTCGACGTCGCCAGCGGCGCCTACGTGATGCCCGTCATCGACAATCCGTGCGGGCAATCGATGCCCCGCGTGGTGCGCGCTCACCTCATCGACCGCGCGAGAAGCGGTCGTCTTTTCCTCGTCGAGGACGACGCCTACGCCGACATCGTTTTTGAAGGCGAACCCGCGCGACCCCTCCTCGCCGACGCTCCCGCGCAGACGCTCTACGTGGGGACGTTCTCGAAGAGTCTGTGCCCCGGTCTGCGCGTGGGGTGGCTCATCGTACCCACGCGGCTCCGCGGCGAAGCGCTCGAGGTCAAACGCGAGAGCGATCTGCAGGCCAACAGCTTGGCGCAAGCGATCCTCGTGGACTTCTTCGCGCACGACGATTTCGAAACGCGCATCGGCAAGGCACGCCGCATCTATCGGCGCCGCGCCAGCCGTCTCGTCGAGGCGCTCTACCGTCGCCTGCCCGAATGGTCCTTCACCGAACCGAGCGGTGGATTTTCGATTTGGGTCGACACGCACGAGACGGCCGACGATGCGACCTTCTTGGCCGCAGCCGTTGCCGAAGGCGCGAGCTTCGATCCTGGAAGTATGTTCCGTGTCGGCAGGAGTCGCTCGCTCGAGGTGCGGCTCTCCTATTCATTCTTACCGGAGCGGGAAATCGACGAAGGCGTTCGCCGGTTGGCGCGCGCTTGGCGCTCGCTCACGGTGCGCTCTTCGAGCGCTAAGGCGCGCTTACGGCCGTGACGAGAGCCAAATCGACGCGCGTGAGCGAGAGCTCGTCGGCGACGCGATCGAATGGCCAATCTTCGCGCAAGAGCTCGAAGGCTCGAGCGAGCAACTCGGGCGTCTCCCAACCGAGTTCCTGGGTTTCGAGCTCCGGCCCTCCGGCATCTTTCCACAGGCTGAGCGCTCGGCGGTAAATGGGTTCGGCGAGGCAATCGAGATGAAAGGCTCGTTCGAGCAGGACCGGCATGGCCACGCGCCATCGCTGCTCGAGACGGTAGAGCTTGTCCCAGTCGAGCGAGCGAGGGCATTCGGATGCGAATGCACGAGCAGGCAACAAGAACGCCGCCGCGAAGCGATCGGCTTGGGCCTCGGCCTGAGGATCGCGAGGGGCGGAACCCTGGTGCATGACGAGACGGCCGAGCTCGTGGGCTTTGTCGAAGCGGACGGACTCGGCTGTCTTGCGCGACGGTGCTGCGAAGATGACCGGAAACTCGCCGGTGCGGAGGGAGAAAGCGTCGAGCACGTCGGCGTCATGGGGCAGGTGCTGCACGAGGATACCGTTTTGCTCGAGCACGCGCGTGACGTCGGCGATAGGCTCCATCCCTAAGCCCCACCGACGGCGCACGTTCTGCGCGCACACTTCGATGGCGTGAGGTCGATGGCCCGCCGGCGAGAAACTCGAAAGAGCGTCTTTCGCGAGCGTCACTCGCTCGTCGACGAACTCCAGCAGATCGCCGAGCAGCGCGACGCGCGCCAATTGTTGGCGGCCGATCCGCTCGTCTTCGACGGCGTGCCGGCGAAAGTAGCGGGCGCCTTCGGGGCGAGCCGAGCGCGCGGAACGCGCGAAAAAGAAGATGGGTACGGCGAGCGCGAGCGACAGGCGGGCCAAGGCGGCCGGCTCGGGTCGAGCGGCGCCCGATTCGAAGCGAGAGAGTTCGACGGGAACCATACCGACCCTATCGGCCAGCTCGGTGAGCGTGAGCCCTCGAAGCTCGCGCGCGAGCGAAAGGCGCGCAGGCTCGAAAGGCACCGTCGTCTTCGCGAGGTGCCTACCCGAGCCGCCTTTGAGGAATCGTCGAGGTTTCATTCGGTCCCCCGCTAGTGCGCGGGTATTTCGTCTCTCTCGGACGCGTGGCGTTTTTGTTTTTAGCGCTTGGTCGACTATTCAGAGCGATAGTTCGGTGCTTCTTCGGTGATCATCACGTCGTGCACGTGGCTTTCGCGCAACCCTTGGGAGGTGATTCGCCCAAACCTCGCCTTCGTTCTGAGATCCTGGATGGTAGCCGAACCGGTGTACCCCATGCCCGCGCGAAGTCCTCCGATGAGTTGATAAATCGTCGAGCCGATGGTCCCTCGGTAGGGTACGCGTCCTTCGATGCCTTCGGGAACCAACTTTTCGTCGGCGGCACCGCCTTGCCCGTAGCGGTCTTTGGAGCCTCGTTTCATGGCCCCGAGAGAGCCCATCCCCCGGTAAACCTTGTAACTTCTGCCCTGGTAGAGGACGAGATCCCCTGGAGCCTCGTCCGTCCCGGCGAAAAGTGACCCGATCATCACGCTCGAGGCGCCGGCTGCGATGGCCTTGGTGACGTCACCCGAGAATTTCACGCCCCCGTCGGCGATGACGGGCACGTTGTGGCGGTCCGCCGCTCTGGCGCAGTCGGAGATGGCGGTAATCTGCGGTACGCCGATGCCCGCGACGACGCGCGTCGTGCAGATGCTACCGGGGCCGATGCCGATCTTCACCGCGTCGGCGCCCGCGTCGATGAGCATCTCGGTGGCTTCGGCGGTGGCGACGTTGCCGGCGACGAGCTCCACGTTGGGGAAGTCACGTTTGGTGATCCGCACCGCTTCGACGACGCCTTTCGAATGCCCGTGCGCCGTATCGATGATGAGGACGTCGACGCCCGCGGCGACGAGCGCCTGCGCACGCTGCGCGCGATCGATGCCGGGGCCGATGGCCGCGCCGACGCGCAGCCGACCCATGTCGTCTTTGAGCGAGGTCGGGTGACGCTCGGCCTGGAGAAGGTCTTTGATGGTGATGAGCCCGACCAGCTTGCCGCCCTCGACGACCAGCAATTTCTCGATGCGATGCTTGTGCAAGAGTTGCCGCGCTTCGTCTTTCGATACGCCGGGCGATGCGGTGACGAGCTCTTTGGTCATGAGCGCGCTCACCGGCTGATCGAGGTTCTTCTCGAAGCGGATGTCGCGCGCCGTGAGGATGCCGACGGGGAGCTCTCCTTCCACGACGGGTACGCCGCTGATGTCGTGCTCGCGCATCACCGAGAGTGCTTCGCGGAGCGACTGGCTAGGGCGCACCGTGACGGGGCCCAAGATCATGCCGCTCTCGGCTCGCTTGACCTTCTCGACTTCGCGCGCCTGGTCGGCGGGCGAAAGGTTCTTGTGGACGATCCCGATTCCTCCGACCCGCGCGACGGCGATGGCGGATCGCGCTTCGGTCACGGAGTCCATCGCCGCGCTGAGGAGCGGGATGTTGAGGTCGAGTTTGCGGGTCAAACGAGTTCGGACGTCGACCTCGGCCGGCAAGACTTCGCTGTAGGCCGGCAAGAGGAGGACGTCATCGAACGTCAGGCACTCTCGCAGCTTGTCTTCGAGCATGGAGGCTTCTAGCGTGGCTCGCGCGCTCGGGCAAGGCCGCCCCTCCTATCGAGTTGGAGTCGAGTTTGGGGTCGACGGGCGCTCGGACGGCGCTGTGAAGGAGCCTCTGCCGCTTGACACCGTTCTTATGCGGGGATAAAGACTGCGCCCCCGCATTTCCCGGCCTCATGTGCGAGCCGCGTGGCTCGCCGTTCGATGGGCCTGTGGGGGCATGTCGAGGGTCTAACGCGATGAATCAACAAACGATTTCGGCCAAACCTGCGGAAGCTGTAGCAAATCGTGCCTGGTGGGTAGTCGACGCCGCCGACAAACCGTTGGGCCGTCTGGCCAGCGAGATTGCCGCTGTGCTCCGAGGAAAGCACAAGCCGATTTACACGCCTCACGTCGACACCGGCGACTTCGTCGTCGTCGTCAACGCCGCGAAGGTCAAGCTCACCGGGCAGAAGCTCGATCAGAAGCACTATTACCACCACAGCGGCAGCCCTGGCGGCATCCGGAGCGAGAGCTACCGCCACCTTTTGGTGCGCAAACCCGAGTTTGCCATCGAGAAGGCCGTCAAGGGCATGCTTCCGAAGAATGTCCTCGGCCGGGAGCTCATCACCAAGCTCAAGGTCTACAACACGCCCGATCACCCCCACACGGCGCAGCAGCCGAAGCCGTTCGCCACCAAGCTTTGACGTGAGAATACGATGAGCGCTCAGACCGAAAGCACGTACGCCACAGGCAAACGCAAAACCGCCGTCGCTCGCGTCTGGATCAAGCCCGGTTCGGGTCAGATTCAGGTGAACGGAGTTCCGGGGGACAACTACTTCGAGCGAGAGACATCGCGCATGATCATGCGCCAGTCGCTCGAGCTCATCGAGGTGGTCGATCAGTACGACGTCACCGCGACGGTTGCCGGCGGCGGGCACAGCGCCCAGGCCGATGCGATGCGCCACGGCATCGCCCGCGCGCTCATCGCGATCGATCCCGAGCGTCGTTCGAGCCTCAAGAAGGCGGGCTTCCTCACCCGCGACGCCCGCAAGAAAGAGCGCAAGAAGTACGGCCAG
>DATEMX010000807.1:0-2620 GCA_035275365.1 Polyangiaceae bacterium
GAGCGCCGGATCGTCGCCGAGCTTTTCGGGATGCGGGATTTTGAGGCCGATGGCTTCGCGAAGTTTCGAGAGCGCACGCGCGTCGTCGTCCTTCTGGGCGGCGACCAGCGCGAGGCCATAGGGGCACGAAGCCGAGCTTCGCACGACTTCGCAGATGTGCTCGAACGTCTTCTCGGCGTCGAGCGGGCGATCGGCGGCCAAATAGACTTTGCCCAACGTAAAGAGAACCTGCTCGTCGGTGCCGCGGTGGCGCGCCGCTTCCTCGGCGTGCTCTACCGCTTCGTCCTTTCTTCCAAGCTCGAGCGCGACCTTGGCGAGGTTTATGTGCGACGTACCGTCGGCGGGATTCAACTCGAGGAGCCGCAGGAATTGCGTACGGGCTTCGGTCCAATTCTGCTCTCTCGTGGCGATGACCGCGAGCCCGAGGTAGGCGTCGCCGAGGAATACCTTCGATCGCCCCGACCCCACGACGATCGCCCGTTCGTAGGCGCTGCGTGCGCCGCCGAACTGCTCCAGTTCGAAGGCGGTCTTGCCCTTCAGCACCCAAAGGCTCGGATCGTCGGGCTTGGCCTCGAGCCCGCGCTCGCACTCGGCCAGCGCTTGTTGGTACTCGCCCGATTTGAAGAGCGCGTTGGCGCGAATCCGGTGCTCGGTCGAGCGCTCGACGCACCCGCACACCGAACCAAGCACCATCGCAGCGAGGATGAGCAGGCGGGGGAGCGACTCCATTGGACCCCGGGTGTACTGCCCACGGAGGGCCCGGTCAACGGGCCAAGATTCTGCCTCCATCAGCAGTACTGCTGCGGATTTCTCGCGCGCCAGATCGATCGTTGGAGCGGGCATACGCCAACTCAAGGACTGACCGTGACGGAGTGGACGGAGTCCAGGAACTGGACGGAGTCCAGTACGGAGACCTACGAAGCGAAGCGTGGTGCACAGGCAGACTTGGGGTGCCCTCGGCTCGAGCGGCGAGCGGTGGCGGCTCGTTCTGTCCGAAACTACGTGGTTCCGACAGTCTCGCCGTATTTTACTTTGGGTCTCAGCCATTTTGGACGATCGTGATCTGCCCCTGCCAAAGTCTGCAGCAGTAGTATTAGTCGGTCTCCCCCTTCGCCTGCCGGCAAATGCTACGGTCTCGAGGTGCTGACTCCGCCCCGCTTCCGCACCGTTCTCCCGGTCGTCGTTTCGCTCGCCGTCGCCGGATGCCACAGCCGAACAAACGTCCAGCCAGGGCCCAAGCCCGCCACGTCGCAAGCGCCGTTGCGAACCGTTGCCGTTGCCGACGATGGCTTTTCCACGTCGGTTCACCGTCTCCTTCGCGAAGGCAAACCCACACCCGATCGCCTCGGCTTGCTGGCTGGCGTGGTCGCTCGCCAACTCAAGCATGCGAGCGAGCGCTTCGGAACAGGCCAGCCCGAGCTCGGTCTGGCCAGCATCACCGGCGCACTCTTGCTCGTGCGCGTCGGTGAGTTTCGTATGGAAATGTTCGAAGGAAGCCAAACGGCCTTTGCAGCGGCCATCGCCGAGGTCGCTCCGCGCGGCGACGAAGGGCGCGCGGTGGCCTTCCTCACCATGCAGAATGCCATTTCGCCCCAAGGAAGCCCTGCCCGCAAAGACGGCGAAGATCACCTGGCCGCGCTCCGCGCTTGGATGATCGACACACGCAAGAGCAACTCGCTCGAAGCGCTCGGTGGCGAGCAAAAGGTCCAGGCGATGCGTTCGCTCGTCGAGCCCACGCCGGAGTCGCTCGAGGCGGCGCAGAGCGCGACGGTGCGGTGGATCGAGCAGTCGCTCAAGATGAAGGAAGATCGGAGGGTCGGAACGACGCGCCCGCGAAGAGAAGACGAGCTCGAGGCGTTTCGCGCCTTTCGCTCCGGCGCCGAAACGCTGGCGGCCCTGCACCTGCGCCACGGCGACGCGAAGAGCGCGCTCGACTCGATCGACAACTCCGTCGCCCGTAAAGTAGCCCCGCCCTCGTTCTACGAGCGGCTCGACCGAGCCGCCAACGGCGGCGACGCCGCCGCGTGGAAGGAGCTCTTGGCGTGGCTCTGGAAGGACAGCCCAGGCTCCGCCGATTCAGATCCGTCGCTCGCCGTCGATCCGAACGTGCTCAAGGCCGCCCTCTTCGGCACGGCGCTGCAGGCCTACCGGCTCGATCCCACGGTCGCCGACGTCAACCTCGCGCTCGCCACGCTGCTCGTGCAAATCGGGCTGCCCGAAGCCGTACCCCCGGTGCTCGCCGACGCCGCGACGTTGCATCCCGACCCAGCGCTGCTCAGCGCCTCGTTTCGCATTCTGCTGGAGACCATCTTGCGCGAATCCGAGGCCGACGACATTCTCACGGCTCGTCGCGTTTATACCGCATCGCGACCGTTGCTCACCTTCGCCAGCAAGCCAGAGTTCATCGGGCGCGTCGAGCCGAGCGCGGGGCGCATGCAGCTCGCCATGGGCACGATCGAAACTCGCGCCGGCAACCTCGAGGCGGCCAAACCGCTCCTCGAGAGCTCGTCGCTCTCGGAGCCCACGGTCGAGGCGCTGCTCAAGTTGGCCGCCATCGAGCGGCAGGCCAGGCAGCCCGACGCGGCGCTCGCGCAGCTCACGCGCGCGCTCGGCACGCCCC
>DATEMX010000808.1:0-8439 GCA_035275365.1 Polyangiaceae bacterium
CAAGAACCTGCTCGCCGATCCGTCTGCGCGCCAGCGTCGCTAGCGGCCTTGGGGGAAGCGCGCTTGCGCCGGCGTTCTCGGCTATTTCGCCGCCGCCGGCCCGATTCCGAACACCGCCGCGACGGCGCCATCGCAGCGCGGCCGTTCGAACGAGAAGGTGTCGGCCGCGCTCGCCTCGATGCGCTTTGCGACCATCGATTGCAAGAGCCCCGCGCGCGGAGGAGGCGCGTTCGCACCGTGTCTTCCGGCACGCCCAGGACGGCCGCGTCGCCGGCCGTTCTCATGTCCTCGACGGCGCGCCTCAATGAAAACGGCTCGGAAAGGCGGGTGGGGCACGATTTCCCGAAACAAAACGGTGACCTGGGTGAGCGTCAACAAATCGATCGCCAAAAGGTCCGATCCCGCAGGTATTGTGCCATTCGCCGGTTTCTGCCATGGAACTTTGGTCGGTGGGGCAGACTGGTTGCGCGACGACGTCGCCGCGCGCGGGCACTTCTTTGTCCAGAGGAGTCCCGTTCCCGTCCGTCTTCGTGTGGCGTCAGGGCCGCACCGTCCCTTAACGACAGCGCAAAGGGGGAAGTTCACCAGCACGGGGCATCGATCGGCGCGCGCTCGTGCACAGGTAATAGGAGGAGAGACCATGGTGATGTCACGCAGCATCGGTCGGGGTTCATTTGCTGCTCGGTCCTCGCGACCGCCGCTCTGGGAGTCGCTCGTTCGGTCGTTGGGTGGCCGCGGCCGCCCGCTGCTCTGCGCGGTGGTCGTCGCCTCTGCGGCTGCGTGTTCGAGCCGCGACGCCGGGGAGGAATCGCTCGGCAAGATCGGCTCCTATCTACCGGACCCTGGCGATCCGCCCCCGCCCCCGTCGCTGACCACGGTGACGGTGCCCGAACCGGCGAACCTCTACGACTTCGTTGCCAACAAACAGAAGGCCATCGTGCTCGGCAAAGCCCTTTTTTGGGAAATGCAGATCGGCAGCGACGGCATCCAGGCTTGCGCATCGTGCCACTTCCACGCCGGAGCGGACTCCCGAGCGCGCAACCAAACCAATCCCGATCTCAAGCGCGTCGACTCGAGCGGCGCCCCCAACCCGGACTACGACACGGTTCACGGACACAACTACACCCTGACCGCGGCCGACTACCCGTTTCGTCTCTTGTCCAATCCGAACGATCGCAACTCCAGTGTTCTTCGGGACACGAACGACGTCGCCGGCTCGCAAGGCGTCACCTACCGCGAGTTCTTGTACGTCGTGCCTGGGTTGCCCATCGACGTCACGGCGTTCGCCGAAGATCCGGATGGCTTCGAGGTGGCCGGGGTCAACGTTCGCCGGGTCACCCCGAGAAACGGCCCCTCGGTCATCAACTCGGTCTTCAACTTCCGCAATTTCTGGGACGGGCGTGCCCAGAATGACTTCAACGGCGTCAATCCCTTCGGCGCACGCGATCCTTACGCGCGCGTGTACCAGGCCAACTCGCCCAATACCCAGCCGCTGGCCGTGCAGATCAGCCTGACGAATTCGAGCCTTGCTTCCCAGGCGATGGGACCGCCCATCAGCTCCGTCGAGATGTCGGCCGACGGGCGAACCTGGGTCGACATCGGCGACAAGTTCTCCAAGCCCATGCGCGACTCGGGCAAGAAGTTGAAGACCCTGCGCCCGCTCGCCCAGCAACGGGTCCACCCGCAAGACAGCGTGCTCGGGCCTTACAGCCGCTCGCCCAACGATGGATTGACCTACGCCAAATATTCCGATCTCATCCACGAGGCCTTCTTGGAGAAGTGGTGGAACTCGAACTGGTACGTCAAGATCGAGTCCGACGGTTCGCGGACGCTCTGCACCAACTGCGCGGGGCAAAGTAAGACCTATTCCATCGAGGAGATGAACTTCTCGCTGTTCTTCGGCCTGGCCGTGCAGCTCTACGAAGCGACGCTCGTCTCCGACGACGCTCCCTACGATCGCTTCCAAGCGGGCGACAACGGCGCGCTCACCGCGTCGCAGGTGCGAGGGATGTTCCTCTTCATGAGCCAAGCGAGAGGCCGCTGCATCAACTGCCACGCCGGCCCGGAGTTCACCAACGCGTCGGTGGGCTCGGTCTCTGCGCGCCGCTTCCGTCGTCGCGAAGGCAACCTGATCGACATGGGGTTCAACAACATCGGCGTGCGCCCGACGACCGAAGACTTGGCCCTCGGCGCGAACGATCCATTCGGTGTGCCGCTCTCGGAGGCCCGCCTGGCGGTGCAGGGCCTCTTCACCGATCCCACCAACACGCAACCGCCGCCGAGCCCGTCCGACGTTCTCGGGGTCGACGGAGCGTTCAAGGTGCCATCGGTTCGCAACGCCGAGCTCACCGCACCCTATTTCCACAACGGCGGCACCCTCACACTGGCTCAGGTGATGGACTTCTACGGACGAGGTGGCGACTTCGTCCCCATTCAGAGCATCAACGGGCAGACCATCTCGCCGCTCAGCACGCCCAACCTGACCGCTCAGGAGAAGGAGGATCTGGTCAACTTCGTGCTCGCCCTCACGGATGAGCGGGTGCGCTACCGGCGTGCACCGTTCGATCATCCCGAGATCACCATCCCGCACGGACACCCGGGCTCCAACACCTCGGTGCAGCAAGATCTGTTTCAGATGGGCCAGGGGGCCAACCGCTCGTTCACCATCGCCGAGGTCGGGGCGAACGGCGCGACGCCGCTCGCCAATTTTCCCGTTCCCTAACGTCATTTCGGGTGATCGAGGGCGCTGCTAGGGGTGGCGCCCTCGATCATTGCTCCTTCGCGGGGGCCATCTCGGCGATCCACTTGCGCACGATCGCGAGTCCCTCGCGGTCGATGACGTGCGTCGCGAGAGGAGGCATTTGCAGCAGCGTCTCGCGTTCCGCGTCGCGGTAGGGGATGGCGCTCTTCGAAGGTTCGCCCGGCGCGATGCGAGCGAAAAAATGCTTGCGGTCCGGCGCCACCGAATACGAGGTCACACCCACCGCCGTTTTCCACGTGTTGGTCGCGATGACGGAGCCGAGGTCTTCGGCTTCGAGGCGCATGTGCAGCCCCGACCACCAAGCGAACGCTTCGCGGTTCTCATTGTGGCACGCCACGCCACAATTCATGTGCAGGTAACCGAGAGCGGCGCGCTCGGTAGCGCCGCCGGGCACGATGAGGGGGCGCTCCGGCGCGTTCTCGATGAGACCGAGCCGCTTCAGGAGGCCGAACGTCAGCCCCGTTGCTTTTTCGCTCGAAAGCGCGATGGCTTCGAAGCCGAGGATGCCGTCGCGCCTACCGACATGGCAGCTGCCGCAGTCGATCTGCGTGGGGATCTCGTACGAGTCGTGGTCGGTGCCGGGAACGTGGAGCTCACCCGACGTGAGCTCTTTTGCGGTCGATTCGTCGGCGTCGAAGCGGTACGTCGTTCGAAACCAGTCGCCGTCGGGCGTCTTTTCGAGGTAGCGCGTTTCGATTCGCTTGCCGCGGTAAGAGAATTCCTTCCAGAATTTGGTCCCTACTGGAAACTTCCACTCGTTGGGATTGCGGCCGTCGATGGCGGTACCCGGCGGCAGATAGATGAAGCGCGCCTTGTCCATGCCATCGCTCCAGAGGTGGTACCCCGGATCGAAGGCGTAGACGCCGTTGCCCAAGGCTCTCGAGAACCAATGTTCCCCTTCGTCGCCGTAGAGCCCCGTGCACGCGAGGACCAAAGGATGCAGGGGAGGCGGACCGCCGTCGGCACCTCGGCATGCAAAGTCGAAGCGGGGCTCGGGGGGCAAGTGCACCTCGCCGGGGTCGCCCGAGCATCCGATTACTGCAAGCGCCGCCGAAGACGCGAGCGTTCGAAGCACATCCTTCATGTAGCGGTGCGGCATGAGACGATGATCGAAGCTTAGTGGTGCTGTGGCGACTCGTGGAGCGTCATATTGACGACGCAGCAAGGCTTAGCGCGACCTCGACGCGTTGGCGAGCGAGTGCCATCGCGTGAGTGCCGGCGCGCGAGCGTCGCCGCACTGCCGAACGCAAAGAGAGCGACGATGAGCAGGGGGTGCCGGCCCTCGGCGGCCTGTGCGCGCTGATCCCCTTGGTAGGGTCGTCGGGGTTTGCCGCTCGTTAGTTCAGGCCAAAGGCCGGGTCAAGACAGCCCGAGCGGAACGAGCCATCGAGCCATGGCGCGCCTGTGGGGAGCATCTCGTCGCCCTCCTCGGGAGGCTTGGCTTGCGGGCCAAAAAGCCTCGATGCAATTGACAGGATCGCCGCGGTACGAGACGGTAGAACCAAGCATCTCGGGCTGGTCGGGCATCCCTCGCCTTGATCCGCGTTGCAAGAGGGAGCGATCGACGATGCAGCGCGATTCTCGAGCCAGTCCGGTTGTGTCGCAGGGGGACCTCATCGCGGGCAAATACCGGATAGAGAAAGTGCTCGGGACGGGGGGCATGGGCGTGGTCGTCGCGGCCACCCACGTTGCCCTCGATGAGCGCGTTGCCATCAAGTTTCTTCTCCCCGAGGCGCTGGCGAACGAAGAGGTCGTTCTGCGCTTCGCGCGCGAGGCGCGAGCGGCCATCAAGATCAAGAGTGAGCACATCGCGCGCGTGATCGACGTGGGGACGATGGACGGGGGCGCGCCCTATCTCGTGATGGAGTACCTCGAAGGAAATGACCTTTCGACCATGCTTCTACAGAGCGGGCCGCTTCCGGTCGATCAAACCGTCGAGTTCGTGCTGCAGGCGTGCGAAGCCGTCGCCGAAGCCCACGCCCTCGGTATCGTGCACCGCGATTTGAAACCCGCCAACCTCTTTTGCTGCCGTCGCGCCGACGGCCTTCTCGCGGTCAAGGTTCTCGATTTCGGCATCTCCAAAGTGACCGGCCTCACCGCGTCGGGTCCCGACATGGGCATGACCAAGACGGCGGCGGTAATGGGATCGCCGCTCTACATGTCGCCCGAGCAAATGCAGTCGTCGCGCGACGTCGACCTCACCACCGACATCTGGGCGCTCGGCGTGATCATCCACGAGCTCTTGACGGGGGCCGTGCCCTTCACGGGCGACACTTTGCCCGAGGTCTGCGTCAAGATCGCGATGCAGCCGCCCGCGTCGCTCCGCGCGGCTCGACCCGACGTGCCGCCCGCCATCGAGGCAGCCGTCGCCAAATGCCTGGAGAAAGACCGCGCCAATCGTTTTCGCAACGTCGCCGAGCTGGCGCTCGCCCTCGCGCCATACGGTCCGCGCCGAGCGCGCGCCTCCGTCGATTGGATTGGCCGGGTGATTCAGAACGCCGGATTGTCGGCCAGCGCCGTCGCCCTACCCCCTTCCTCAGAAGCAGAGAAGAACGAGCCCTTCGCTTCGGCGACGGCCGGTTCATGGGCGCAAACGTCGCCCGGCTCGGCCGCGAAGAATCGCGGATTTCTTTGGATGGCAGGTGCTGCGCTCGTCGTGATCGTCGGCGGCAGCGCGGCACTCTGGCTGCAGAGAGAGCCTCCGGCGCAGGTCGTCGCGCCGCCACCTCTCCCCACGACCGCGTCGGCGGGCATCTCCGCTCCTCCGGAGCCCTCCGCCGCTGCCACACCCGCTCCACCACCGCCGCCTTCGGCGACCGCGGCGACGCCCCCACCGGTGAAAGACCCCGCGCCGAACCCGGTTCCCAATGCGCAATCGGGGCGACAACAGCACGCACTGCCGGTCAGCTCGGCCGCGGCGTCGGCGGAGGCACGGAGACGTACCAACGAACGCCCACAAACGAAGAAACAGCAGCAGCAACCACCACCGCCGCCGCCCGTCGAAATGGGAGGACGCCTTTGAAACTCCGGAGCGCCGTCGTCACTGTATTGGCCGTTGCCTGTGCAGCTTCTTGGGCACACGCCGAACCGAATTCGGCCGACAAGGCCGTCGCCACGCAGCTCTTCGAAGAAGCCGAGCGAATGATGACCGCCGGCGACTTCAACCCGGCCTGCCTCAAATATGGCGAGAGCTACCACCTCGATCCGCAGCTCGGCACGCTGCTCCACCTCGCCGACTGCTACGAGAAAGCGGGCAAAATCGCCAGCGCTTGGGCCAATTTCAAGGACGCCATCGAAGTCGCCAGCCGCCGCAATTGGTCGGGGCAGAAGGAGCCGCGCGAGCAACTCGCGCGCTCACGCGCGGCAGCGCTCGAGCCCCGCCTCGCCCGCCTTTCAATCTCGGTGAGCTCCGCCGACCCGGCGCTCGAAGTGCTGCAAGACGAACGTCTGGTAGGCCGCGGCACGTGGGGCTCGGCGGTACCGGTCGACCCCGGGCTGCACACCGTCAGCGCGCGATCGCCCGGCAAGCGAACGTGGGCGCGGTCGATCGAGGTGAGCGCGAGCGGTGGGCGGATCGACCTGGTCGTGCCCGAGCTCGAGCCGGAAAACGGATCGGCGCCGCCGTCGATGGGGCCCATGGGTCCGGTGCCGATGCAGCAGCAGCCCATGCAGCAACAGCCCGTGCAGCAGCAGCCCATGCAGCCCTATCCGCCCCAACAACCCATGGTGCAGCAACCTCCGCCACCGATGCCGGCCACGCCTCCACCTCCCGCACCCGTCGAAGCCACCTCGAGGGGCGGCAGCGCCCAGAAAACGATCGGGTTCGTCGTGGGTGGTGCGGGCGTCGTGGGGCTGGGTACGGGTCTGGCGTTTGGCTTGATGCGCAACGCGAACGTCGACGAGCGCGACAAGATCTGCCCTTCCAGCGTTCATTGCAGCGTGAGCGAAGGCGAGCGCGTCGAGGAGCTGACCGATCAGGGCAAGAAGAACGCAACGGTCTCCAACATCGCTTTCGGGGTGGGCGGCGCGGCGCTCCTCCTCGGCGCGGTGCTCGTCCTCACCGCGGGAGACTCCAAAGAAAGCGGAAAGCCCTCGGCGGAGGTCCATATTCGTAGTTGGTCGAGTCCGACATCGGCCGGCGCTTCGCTGGGAGGTTCGTGGTGAAAGACAATTGGCTATCGGCTCTCGTCTCGCTCATCGGTGTGGGCGCTCTCTTAGCGGGCGCCTGCTCCGTCGCCGATCGAAAGCTGGACTTCGACACTTCGATCGGGCCTCTCTGTTCCGATCGCGGCGACGACTGTGACGAGTGCCTCGCCAAAAACTGCGCGAAAGAGTGCTCGGCCTGCACTTCCAGCATCGATTGCGTCGGTCTCTTCGACTGCTGGGGCGCGTGCGAGTCCGACGATTCGGACTGCTTGACGAGCTGCGCAACGCGCTACCCGGCGCTAAGCCCGCTGAGCAACGCGCTCACCTGCGTTACGAAGACCTGCGCGTCGACCTGCACGTCGACCGGCAAAGACGCCGGCGCGACGACGCCCGGCAACGACGGCGGCACCATGCCCGTGAAAGACGCCGGCGGGCCGGCACCCACGACGCTGAGCGCGTCGATCTCGGCGTTCGCCACCGTCGTTTGCTCCAAGATGAAGGTCTGCGCTCCTGGCGATTTGAGCAACAGCTTCGGCACCGAGGCCGAATGCGTCGCCCGGACGGCGTCGCACAACACGAAGCTCGCGAGCTTCGCCGGCGTCAACTACTCCGTTGCCATGTTCGAAAAATGCAACGCCGTCTGGAGCGCGCGAACATGCAACGACTACGCGGGGCCGACTCCCCCCGAGTGCGAACCGCCGGGCAGCCGCGCCAACGGCAGCGCGTGCACCGTCGCGCTGCAGTGCCAGTCGCTGTACTGCAAGGGCGCCAACTTCGCCTGCGGAACGTGCGCGGCGAAGCCGAACGTCGGCGATAGCTGCACGGGCGGGATCGACTGCCCCTTGGGCACCTCGTGCACCGGCGGGGCGTGCCAAAAGCTGCGCGAAGCCGGGGAGAGTTGCTCGGCCACGTTGCCCTGTACCCCGCTCCTCGGGTGCTACAACGGCGTGTGCACACCGGCCCTCACGACGACCGGCGCCGCGTGCGACCAGGAGGGCGGCCTTCGTTGCTCCAACGGCAAGAACGTCGCCTGCGACTCTACGACCAATCGCTGCGTTCCCATCGTTTGGCGAACGATTGGGCAGACCTGCAACGACATGGCAACGCAGTGGAACCGCTGCTCGGCGCGCGGCGTCTGTGTTGCGGGCAAGTGTACCGCCGGCCCCAACGACGGGGGCGCTTGCGACCTCGAGGCGAGCAAATATTGCGAATGGCCCGCGGGCTGCACGAGCGCGAAGGTATGCATGAAGCAAACCGATCTCTCTTGTCTCTAAAAATGACCGAGCGTGCTTCTCGGTCTGATTTGGAGGTTCGGGGAGCCCCGCGCTACGACACTGCGTTTGGGCCGGAAGGTCACGACGTCTAGAACATCGAACGGTTTGAAAACGTCGACCGGCGCCTCGCTCGATGGATTCACGTCGCACGCCGCCACGCGCGCCGGAGCGTTCGACACCGCCGGACGCGAGGCGCTCTTGCGCTACGTGTTGCGGCCCCCATCGCCCAAGAGCAAGTCGTGCCGGTCCAGACGGCCT
>DATEMX010000809.1:0-5577 GCA_035275365.1 Polyangiaceae bacterium
TGGATACCTGCAGCTCATCGACGTTGCGACATACTTGAACCACTACTACTTGGCGGGTCTCCTCGCGTTGCTGCTCGCGGTATCGCCGGCGCCGCGCGCTCATTCCTTCGATGCTCGGTTCGGCGTCTGCCGCTCGGCCGAGCGCGTTTCGGCGCTCTGGCTGTACTTATTTCGCTTTCAGATCGCCGTTGTCTATTCGTTCGCCGGGTTCGCCAAGGCGCAGGCCGATTGGCTTGTGCATGCCGAGCCGCTCAGCATCTGGATCGGCTCCCACACCGATATGCCCGTCGTCGGCCCGGTCTTGGCCGCACCTTGGGCACCCTGGGTCGCGAGTTGGGCCGGATTTCTCTTCGATTCCAGCATCGCGTGGCTCCTCTCATCGAGGAGGCTTCGACCCTTCGCGTTCGCCGCGGTTATCGCCTTTCACGTCTTCACGGGGATGCTTTTTCCCATCGGGATGTTCCCCGTGATCATGGTCTTGGCGGCACTCGTGTTCTTTCCTCCCGACTGGCCCCGATCTGCAGCCAATCTCGTGCGCCGGCTCGTCGGTCGCCCCCCGGCCGGATCGGCGCCGCGCAGCGACGATACCGGTGCCGTCGGCGAACCTCGTTCCGCCGGCTCCTCATCTCGACAGCGCAGGGTCGGTCTCGCGTTGGTGATGATCTACTGCGTGCTGCAGCTCGTGGTGCCCCTTCGATTTCTCCTCTATCGCGGCAACGTCCTCTGGCACGAGCAGGGCATGCGTTTCTCTTGGCGCGTGATGGTTCGCGAAAAGAACGGCAGCGTGACCTTCGTCGTGCGCGACAAGACCAGCGATCGGATCTGGGAGGTGAACCCTCGTTCCTACCTAACGCGTATTCAAGAGCGAGAAACCTCGACGCAGCCGGATCTCATTTTGCAGCTTGCCCATCGCATTCGTAGCGACTTCGAGAAGAGGGGCATCGGTCCTGTCGAAGTACGTGCCGACGTCCTCGTCTCGCTGAACGGCCGAAGGCTGGCGCGTCTCATCGATCCCGACGTCGACCTCGCTCGCGTATCCGACGGGATCGGGCGAGCAGGGTGGATCTTGCCCTCCCCGGTCGACGTTCCGCCTCGCCTTCGCCCCCTCTGACGGCTCGTCATCCGTAGAGTTGTCTCAATTCCCCACGATGAAAGATTCGAATCTGACGGTGTAGCGGGGCTTTCTGCCCCCGATTTCGTCAGTGATAATGAAAATGATTTTCAATTGCATAAAATTCGTATAAGTTGCCCGCAGACAAGGAGCAGAGAATGAAATTCAGGAATCAGCTTGGTTGGATTGGCGTAGGCTTCGTCCTTACGGCAGTGGCCGCGAGTTGCGGCGGCGATGATTCGACGGACCCCACGGGCGGATCGGCGGGTAAGGGGACCGGCGGCACGGGTGGCTCGACCGGGACCGCTGGAACCACCGGCGTGGGCGGCAAGGGTGGGAGCGCCGGGTCGGGAACGGGCGGCAGCGCCGGAACGGGCGGCAGCGCCGGAACGGGCGGCAGCGCCGTGACCGATGCTGGTGTCGACACGGGCCCCAACGAGGGCGGTACAGACACGGGTCTCAAAGAGACGGGCACCGACGCGGGCGACGGTTCGACCGGACCCCAGGCGACGACGCTTGCGATTCCCTCGGGCAGCCACGCGCGCCTCTTCAACGTGCTTTGGACCGCGGCCGGCATCTACGCGACAGGGCAGGTCACGAGCAACACCGATCCGCAAGACTTCGCCATTCCGCTCGTGCGGCTCACGGCCAGCGGCGCGTTCGACCCTGCCTTCGGCTCGGGCGGCGTGATCACGACCAATGTCGCCGTCGGTGGTCGCGGCGGAGAGGCCGCTCGTGGCTTGGGCGTCCAAACCTCGGGCAAGATCGTCGTCGCCGGAACCGCCGAGCATGGCGGGCCGACGGACCCCACGCGTGACATCGTGGTGATTCGCTACAATACGAACGGGACGCGCGACAATGGGTTCGGCACCGACGGCATCGTGCGCCACGTACTCCGAGGGGGCGAGTCGGTTCAGCAGTGGGGTCTCACCGTTCTGCCGAACGACGACCTCGTCGTCGTCGGCGCGCGCCGCGCGGTGGGCCGCAGCACCAACGAACTCGTCGTGCTCAAACTGAAGGGCAACGACGGCAGCGTCGACACCGCGTTCGGCAATTCGGGCCTCGGCGTTGCGGGCGAAGGTGGCTTCCCCGGTGATGGCGGCGCTGAAGGCGGAGCCGTCGATGCTGGCGTGGACGACGGCGGAACGGGCGGTGGCGTTTTCAGCCTCGCGCTCGCAGCCAACCTGAGCCCCAAGATCGCCACGAGGACTCCGACGGGCGGCTTCATCGTGTCCGCGTACTCGAACATTGGCGGCAACAAGCCCCTCGTCGTGAAGCTCACGGCGGCTGGCTTGCTCGACAATACATTCGCCGCTGGCGGCGTGTTCTTTCCCGAGACGGGAATCCCGGGACTCACGGCGACCGGCACTTGCGAAAACTATGGTGCGATCCTCCAGGGTGACAAGATCGTCTTCGCGGGTTACGGCCGCGAGGTCAGCACGCAGCCTGCGGTTGGCATGATGGCCATGCGGCTCAACGCCGACGGCACCGTCGACAGCACCTTCGGAACGGCTGGCCATACGTTCATCGGGATCAACGATCAGGGCGCCAACGCGC
Source organism: Polyangiaceae bacterium (assembly GCA_035275365.1). Lineage (GTDB taxonomy): Bacteria > Myxococcota_A > Polyangia > Polyangiales > Polyangiaceae > DASWDH01. The sequence continues at coordinate 2,669 of DATEMX010000809.1, forward strand.
GCGGCATCGCGCTCCTCAGCGACAACCGCATCGTGCTCCTCGGCGGTGGTTCACCTCCGAAGCCCGAAGCCGACGCCGGCACCCAGGCGCAATACGCGGCCGTTGGCCTCTTGTCGGCGAACGGCGCACCGGACACGGCGTTCGCACCGAGCGGCGTGCGGCTCTACAACATGGGGCCGCCGGCGACCGGTCGCGCGGCGCACTTCTTCTGGTGGGGCGCCCTGTCGCCCGACAACAAGACGATCGCCATCGTCGGCATCAAGGGCGGCGTGACGGCCAACGCCGACGCTGGCATCGCTGCCGGCAAAGACGAAGCCGCCTTCCTGATGTTGCCGACCGGAAACTGATTTTCCCGACGCGGCGCGGCCCGAGAATGGTCTCGGGTCGCGCCCGTCTCCTTTGGCGAGCGGCTCGACCTACGAGCGCGCGAGCAGCCCGATGTCGGCGGGCACGCTGCGCCCGGCCGCCCTGCGCTCCGCCGCATAGCCTTCGGCCATGCGAGCCAGCTCGGGCGTCACGCGCGTGCCTAGGCCCATGACGCGGGGCAAGGGTACTTCGATGAAGAGCGCCTTCAGCACCATCTGATTGAAGTTGAGCTCGGGGAGGTGCCGAGCGGGGAAGGGGTTCTCGCAAGCGAGAGCCTGGAAGACCGTCGCTACGCTCGTGCGCGTCGCCTGGGCGGCGATGTCGACGTAGCCCGCGGGCTCCGTCAAGAGCGAGAGCGCACGCAGCACGGCGCGTCGCTCCTCGTTATCGCCGTGGCGAAAACAGTTGTCGGCGAGGTCGACCATGGGCGGCCCCGCGAGCTCGCGGTCCGCCAGGACGAGCAGCGCCACGCGCAAGAGCAGATCGACGCCGGCGCCGTCCGACAGCCAGCCAAGTCCTGCTCGGGCTAGGTCCGCCATCCCCTCGGGCGAAAGCGAGGCACCTCGACACGCCCGCGTGGCCGAAGCGAACTTGGCGAAAAACTGCGGCCCTACGAACGCCGCAGGCGGGGTCGCCATGAATCCCGCTGGCGCGTGGGTCGTAACGACACCGAGCAGCGCGTCGTTACGAGTCAATGAAAGACTTGAGCTGTTTCGATCGGCTGGGGTGGCGGAGCTTGCGCAGCGCCTTGGCCTCGATTTGCCGAATGCGTTCGCGCGTCACTTCGAAATCTTGCCCCACTTCTTCGAGCGTGTGGTCGCTCTTTTCGCCGATCCCGAAGCGCATCCGCAGCACCTTTTCTTCACGCGGCGTGAGCGTCTTCAGGACTTTGCGGGTCTGCTCGGCGAGGTTCATGTTGATGACGGCCTCGGCGGGCGAAACCACGCTCTTATCCTCGATGAAGTCGCCGAGATGCGAGTCTTCTTCCTCGCCGATGGGCGTCTCCAGGCTGATGGGCTCTTTGGCGATCTTGAGGACCTTGCGGACCTTGTCGAGTGGCAGCTCCATCTTCTCGGCGATCTCTTCCGGCGTCGGCTCGCGTCCGTACTCTTGGACGAGGTAGCGCGACGTACGGATGAGCTTGTTGATCGTCTCGATCATGTGCACCGGGATGCGGATGGTGCGCGCTTGATCGGCGATGGCGCGGGTGATCGCCTGGCGGATCCACCAGGTGGCATAGGTGGAGAATTTGTAGCCGCGCTTGTACTCGAACTTGTCGACGGCCTTCATGAGGCCGATGTTGCCCTCCTGAATCAAGTCGAGAAACTGCAGGCCGCGGTTCGTGTACTTCTTGGCGATGGAAACGACGAGGCGGAGGTTGGCTTCGACCAGCTCGGCCTTGGCCTTCTCCGCGGTGCGCTCGCCGTCGCGGATGGATCCGTAGGTGTCACGGATTTCCCCGACGTCGATCTGCAGCTCTTCCTCGACCTTCTTCAGGCCCTTTTGCGCGCCCTTCAGCGCGGCGTCGAACTCGAGCAGCTCGTTGCGCGTGACACCGAGTTTCTTGGCGAGGCGGCGCTCCGCTTGGGGGTTGTCCTTCACGTCGCGCAGGTGGCGCTTGAGCTGCTCTTTGGTGGCGCCGGTGCGCTTCTCGAGCTCCGTGGCGCCGGCCTCGGCGCGCTCGACCTTCTGAATGAGCGACTTCAGCTTGAGGACGATCTTGTCGATCGTTTTGCGGTTGAGCCGCATCTCTTCGAGTGTCTCGACGAGCTCTTGCTTGGTGGCGTCGAGCTCGGCGTCGATGCCCTTGCGTTTTCCGTCGACCTTCAGCTTTCTCTCGTCGACGAGGTCGGTGTGTTTCTTGTCGAGCCGCTTGACCTTGTCGATGAGGCGGATGATGCGGCGATCGGCCTCCTCCTCGTCGAACTCTTGATCGTCTTCGTCGGCGTCGCGAATGATGTCTTTGACGCGGATCTTGTGCTTGCGGAGCTTGTCGCCGAGGTCGACGATCTCGCGCACCGCGATGGGGCTGTTCAGGATGGCGTCCAGCACGGCGTGCTCGCCTTGCTCGATGCGCTTGGCGATCTCGACTTCGCCCTCGCGCGTGAGGAGCGAGACGCTGCCCATCTTTCGCAGGTACATGCGAACGGGATCGCTCGACTTCGAGTAGTACGGATCCGCGTCGTCCTGCGCGTCGCCCCGCACCGGCACCTTCTTGGTCTCGAGGGCCTCTTCTTCGGCGATGCGCTTCGGCGCGATCTTCACCTGCGTCGCGGCGTCGACGATCTCGATGTCTTCGTCGCCGAGGGCGCTCATCACGTCTTCGACTTGGTCGGCGGCGACCACGTCGGCGGGAAGAGCGTCGTTCACTTCCTCGTAGGTCAGAAAGCCCTTCGACTTACCCAGGTCGATGAGTTGCTGCACTTCCTTGCGGTCACGACCATGAGCTCCATTTTGCGGTGCGTCCCCGATCTCGCTTCGCTCGGATTTGTTTTGTCGGACAGCCATGCCTCATCCCTCTTTAAGGCCGCGCTTCTCCCGCG
>DATEMX010000810.1:0-13689 GCA_035275365.1 Polyangiaceae bacterium
GACATGAGAAACCATCGGGATCTGGCGTGGGTAGGCGGCTGTGCGTTCCTCTTTTCGGCCTGTGCGCGATCCGCGCTTCCGGCGCCGGTGCCACCGGCCCCCGCGCACCCGGTGAGCGCGTGCGAGCGGCTCCACGCCGGCGGCGCCGAGCGGCTGGGTTCCGTGCGGCAGAGCTCGTCGGTGGCCTTGGCGCAAGGAAAGTCCGCGCCAAGCGGAAAGCCGAGGGTCGTCGCCTACGTGGCCGACACCGACGAACCCACGCTGCGCACGATCGACGTGGAGACCCGCCAGGAGATCGCTTCGTCGCCGCTCAAGGGTCGGCCCGAGCAAGTCTTGGTTCTCGCCGACGGCCGCGTGGCGGTTTCGCTCCGAGCTTCGAACGCCGTCGAGGTGCTCGAACCATCCGCCGACGACGCGGCGCTCGCCTCGCGGTGCGTGATCGATACCCGGGCCGAGCCCGTGGCGCTGGCGGCCACCCCGGACGACGCGACGATCCTCGTTACTTCGGGATGGGGGCGCGCGGTCACAGCCTTCGACGCCAAGACCATGACCTCCAAGTTCGAGGTGAGCGTCCCGCGCGATCCACGCGGCATCATCGTCTCCGACGACGGCGAGCGCGCCTTCGTCGCCCACGTGGTCGAAGCGCGGATGAGCGTGATCGACCTTACGACCATGGACCACGCCGTGCGCAACGTCGACGTGCGGGCGCGCCTCGCCAGCGAGCCCGACGTCGAACCGAGCGCGCGCAAGGGGTGCCAAGGGTTCGCGCTCACCAAGGTCGACGGCGCGGGCGACAGCAAGGCCAAGATGATCGATCGCGTGTTCGCGCCGATGGTGTCGGTCAACGCGGGCGACGGGAGCGAGTCTTCTGGCTATGGAAGCGAATCGCCCTCTGAAATCAGCGAGGTTGCCGTGGTCGACGCTTCGGCGGAGCGAACGCTCACGCGCGCCGTGCGCTTGCCGTCGAGCGGAACGGCGCTCGCCGAGTGCCTCTTGCCCCGCGCGGCGGCGTACGACGACGGAGCCCTTTACGTCACCTGCCTCGGCATCGACGCGCTGTTGAAGCTCGACGCGCGAAGCCTCGACCCGGCGCGGGCCGAGCTCAAGCGGTGGCCAGTCGCCGGCGGACCGACGGGCGTCGCCGTCGATCACGCGAACCATCGCGCCGTCGTCTGGTCGCAGTTCGACCGCGAGGTAGCGATCGTCGATCTCGAAGGCGAAGCGCCCCCGGCGCGCCTTGCCGTGTCGCGTCGGGCGGCCGGAATTACGGCCAACGTGGCGCTCGGTCGCAAGCTGTTTCATCAAATGGGCGACGCGCGGATCAGCTCCGACGGTCGTGCATGCGCGAGTTGCCACCCCGACGGCAAAGAGGACGCCATCACGTGGTCGACGCCCGACGGGCCGCGGCAGACGCCGATGCTCGCGGGGCGTCTCGCCGACACCGCGCCGTACGGCTGGATGGGCAGCAGCGATAAGCTGAAAGACCACCTGAAGAAGACGTTCGAACGGCTCAGCGGCAGCGGGCTCGAAGGGGCCGAGCTGTCGGCGCTCGTCGACTACATCTCGTCGCTCACGCCGCCCATCGAGCGCAAGCTGCCAGCAGACCGCGACAAGCTGGTGGTGCGAGGGCGCGAGCTGTTCGAATCGGCGGGCACGGCGTGCGGCACTTGCCACGACGCTGGCCACGCCTTCGTCGATGGCGTCCGGCACGTGGTGATGGCGGGCCTGGTGCGAAGCCCCGGCGACGAGGGTTTTGACACGCCGTCACTCAGGTTCGTGGCGGGCACGGCGCCCTACTTCCACGACGGTCGCTACAAGACCCTCGACGACGTGCTCATCGCGCCCGATCACGCGATGGGAAGCTCGACTCACCTCTCTCGGCAAGATCGCGCCGCGCTCGTCGCCTACCTGGAGACGCTCTGATGGCCTCGCGCCGTCGTTTCGCGTTCCTCGCCGGTGCCGCGCTCTTCGGGTGCTCGTTCTCGGCCTCCGCCGACGCCGACGAAACGCTCGCCCCGCTTCAAATCGAGGCCATCGATTGGGCGTCGATCCCGCTCACGGCCTTGCCGCCGACGCTCGAGGCTGGCAAGGGGCCCCCAGAGGTATCCAAGAAATCGCAGTTCGCCGGCATCGAGATTGCGCGTGTCGACGGTCCCTACGGAAAAAAGCGCCTCATGTCGAAGAAGCTTCGAGCGCGGGTGCACAAGCGAAAATTCGTAGAGATCAGGCCGACCGACTCGTCGACGAGCGCCATGTTCTCGCCGGTCGACGAGGTGACCGATTTCGAGGGCGAAACCCTCTCCCAGGTGAGCTGCGAAGAGCGCGGATCGGTCGCCCCCATCCGCTGGGAGTCGCTCGAGGTAGGCGCGGGCGACGCGGCGCGACTCGTCGTGCGAGATCTGTGGTTCGACGCCAAGCACTGTACGGTAGGTCTCGCCGCGGAGTCCGCCGTGACGCTCAAGGCCGTTGCTTACAAAGATGGCAAGCCTTGGCTCTTCGCCGTGCGCGACGAGCGCGGCGTTACTTTGTTCATGCCGCGCACCACGGAGGTGACGAGCGAGGCCATGGCCGGTAACCCCTTAAGCGTGCGCGGCGCCTTCACGCGGGTAACGTTGCCGCTCGGGCGATGGGGCGCGGGCTCCGTGCTCGCCACGCTGCCCGCGCTCTCGTTTTCCGCAACGGACGCCGCCGGACAGGCGGGCGACGGCAGCGGCCCCGTCGAAGTGACCATTGAACTCGTGCAGACGATGGCCGAAAAGACCCCTACGTTGGTGGTGCGGTCGAGCGACCCCTCGTCGATGGCCTCGCTCGAACCACGAGAGTAGCGTGTGCTAGTGCCCCCCGAGATCGTCATCTACACGACGCCGTTCTGCTTTTACTGCGTGCGCGCCAAGCAGCTCCTCGGGAAGAAGGGCGTGGTGTTTTGCGAGGTCGACGTGAGCGGCGACGATGCCGCGCGCGAGCGGCTTCGCGAGCAGACCGGCGTCCGGCGCGTGCCCCAGATCTTCATCAACGGCGCCTTTATCGGCGGCCACTACGAGCTCGCCGCGATGGATCGCGATGGGGAGCTCGATCGGCTCCTCGAAACTCCGCGGTAGCTGGCCCACGCGTTGTGTCGGCCGGTCCACGCTGTTCGTAGGCGGTAACCTCGGCGACAATGGCAGCTCGCGCGGTACGCCCCTTGCTAACACTACTGCTGCAGACTTTGGCGGGAGCGCTCCGATGATCGATCTGGTAGCGAGAAATCTGCAGCAGTAGTGCTAATCGGACTCGTCGCGATCGGACTTTGGGAAGGAAAAGCGGCACGACCATGTTCCAACGATCGACACGGCATCTTCGGCCCCGAGCGCCTCTTTTGACGGATCACGTTCCACGCGCCGCGCGACTGCGCGGCGTCGTCTTCGCGCTCGCGCTTCTCACGTCGTGCTTTCAAGGAGCACGCGCCCCCAAGGTCGAGACACGCGGCGTCTTGGCTCCGGGGCGCGAAGACGCCGCTGCCAAACCCGGAGGAGCCTTCGGCGTCGTCTTGGGCTCGCCCCAGGGTGAGGTCGGCGATCCCTCGGAGATCTCGGTCGTGTTCAATCGTCCGATGCGCCCGCTCGAGATCGCGGGCAGCGAAACGGTGCCGCCGGTCGTCCTCACGCCGGCCGTGAAAGGAGCGTGGCGCTGGGTCGGAACGAGCGCCGTGCTCTTCGCGCCCGAAGGCCACTTGCCGCGCGCCACGAGCTACCGCGTCTCGGTGCCTGCCGGTACGCGCGCTCTCGACGGCGCACGACTCGCCGAGCCTTACGAATTTCGGTTCGCCACACCGACGCCGGAGGTCGTGAGCACCGAGCCCTTCGTGGGCGCCAAGAACCTCACCCCTCGAACCAAAGTGGCCTTGCGATGGAACCAGGCGGTGACCGACGCCGAGGTGGCACGCGCCGTCAAAATGACGGTCGAGAACCGATCCGTCGGCTTCGGCGTGCGCCGGCCCGACGCGAAGAACCTCCAGCTCCTCGAGCTCGTCCCGAACGCGCCGCTGGCGACGAACAGCGCCGTCGACGTCGTCGTCAGCGCAGGCTTCGTCGGTGCCGAAGGGCCGCGCCCCGCGGGTCGCGAGCAAAAGCTCTCGTACCGCACCTATGGCCCGCTCGCCGTCGTTCGCCTCTCGTGCAACACCGACACGCCGCACGGAAAATGCGCGCCGGGCTCCGATGTCGAGCTCCAGCTGACGAACGCCGTCAAAATCAAGGATCTGAAGCGGGCGCTCGTCATCGAACCGCCCATCGCGACCCTCTGGGGATCGCACGCGGACGACGAAACGACGAGCTGGCTCTCGCTCCCTGCGCGCTTTGCGCCCGCGAAGGCGTTCACCGTGCGCCTTCGGTCGAGCGTCACCTTGCCCGGCGGCAAAAAAACGGAGCTCCGCGACGAGTACGGTCAGGCACTGGCGCAGGACTGGACCGGTCGCCTCGAGTTCGACGATCTCTGGCCGGCGGCCGAGATTGGCGTGGCGGGGACCTACCTCGATTGCGACGGGTGCGCGGGCGGGAGCGACGACCTCATCGCGGAAGCGAACCGAAAGCGCGCCATCCCCGTGGCCTTCGTGAACGTCAACGAGCTCGAGCTCGCCACCCTCGCACCCAAGCCCCCCGATGTATTTCGATTATTCGAGGACGCGGGGCCGGAGTCGACCTTGTTCGACCGCTTGGTCGGCTCCGGAGGCGCTGGGAAAAAAGTGCGCCCCCGCTCACCCAAGAACGCCATGGCCACGATCGCCGTGCGGGCCGACGAAGTTCTCGGCAAGGGGCGCAGGGGACCCATGGCGATCGGCATCCGCTATACGGAGCGCGCGGGCACCGAGCGAGCGGACAAGAAGACCTCCGTGCGCGTCGTTCAAGTGACCGACCTGGGCCTCACGGCCAAGATGTCGCGCGAAGGAACGCTCGTTTGGGTCACGAGTCTTTCGACGGGAGCGCCGCTCGCGGGAGCGAGCGTCGAGATTCGGCGGTCGCCCGACGATGGCGATACCACGTCGGGAGCGTGGACGACCGACGCCGACGGTTTCGCGGTGATCCCCAAAGATAAGTTCGAGCGTCGGGACCAAGCCGCCGAGACCGCCACCATCTTCGTGCGAAATGGCGACGACTGGGCCTACCGACGCGTCGTCGATACCCTCTCGCCCTACCGATACGGTGCACGGTTCGAAGGCTCCCCGGGCGACGGTCGCTTGGGCATGGTCTTCACCGAGCGCGGACTCTACCGGCCCGGCGACGTCGTGAAGGTCAAGGGCATCGTTCGTGAGGTGCTCGCGCGAGGCATGAAGACACCGGCCGGCGAAGAGGTGAAGCTCGCGCTCCGCGGGCCCGATGGCGAACCGGTGGGCAACCGCCAGTCGGCCACGTTGTCGACTTTCGGCACCTTCGCGCTCGACCTCAAGGTGCCCGAATCGGGGCGCCTCGGCAGCTATTCCCTCGAGGCTCGATTCGGCCCCGGCGAAGGCGACGAGCGGAGCGAGCTGCGTGGCAGCTTCGAGGTGGCCGAGTATCGGCCTGCGGAGTTCAAGGTCGGTGTCGAGCCCTTCGGGGCGGCCTTCGCACGGAGCCGCGGCTATGTGCGCGGCGACAAGGGTGCTTGGAACGTCACAGGCGACTATCTCTACGGCGCGCCGATGGAAAGGGCCGCGGTCCGTTATGCCGTGGTGCGCTCGCCTTCGTCGTTCTCGGTGCCTTTGCCCGAAGGCTTCGTTTCAGGCGACGCGGTCTTTACGGCGGACTCGCCCGAAGCGTCGCAGCGGTCGTCGCAGATCGCGAGCGGTCAAGCGGCGCTCGACGCCAAGGGCCGCCTCGCGGTCGACGCGCCGCTCTCGATGCCGGGACAGCACGAGCCCGAGAACGTGACCTGCGAGGCCGAGGTGACCGACGTCGCTCGTCAGGCACTCTCGGCGAGCAGCACCACGCTCGTGCACCCGGGCGAGTTCTACGTGGGGATCAAATCTGGAATCGGCTTCTTCGCCAAGCCGGGCGCCGCGGCCACGCCCCAGGTGCTCGTCGTCGACCCCGAAGGAAAGAGAAAATCCCGGATCGCCGTGCACATCGAACTCGTGACGCGTGCGTGGAGCCTCGTGCGGCAAGCGGCCAGCGGCGGATCGCTCCACAGCGTGGCCACGGCGGTCGACACCGTGGTGGCGAGCTGCGACCTGGTCAGCCAAGAGACGCCCCAGTCGTGCTCGCTCATGCCCAAGGCGGGTGGCTACTATATTTTGCGCGCGACGGCGAAAGACGCGCGCGGCAACAAAGTCGGCGCGGCTTCGTCGTTCTACGTCATCGGCGACGGGGAGGGTGGTTGGGGCGACGACGACGCGGGTCGCGTCGAGCTCGTGCCCGATCGCAAGACCTACGCGGTCGGTCAGACCGCCCGCGTGCTCGTCAAGTCACCGTTCAAGAGCGCCGAGGCCCTGGTCACCGTCGAGCGAGCCGGCATTTTCACCAAGAAGCGCATGAAGCTCTCGGGCCCCACCCCCACGGTCGACGTTCCCATCACCGAAGAAATGAGGCCCAACGTCTACGTTTCCGTGCACATCTTGCGGGGCCGAACCAAGGCAGCGCCCAGCGGAGGGGCGGAGCCCGACGTCGGTGCGCCTACGTTTCGGGCCGGCTATGCGGCACTCTCGATCGATCCCGAGGCGCGCCGTCTCCAGGTCGCCGTCAAGACGGCAAAGAGTCGGTTTTTGCCGCGCGAGCGCGTCGACGTCGAGGTAGAGGTGCGCGACCCTCACGCTGCGGGCGCGAAATCCGAGGTCACCCTCTACGCCGTCGACGAAGGGGTGCTCTCGTTGGTCGGCTACAAGACGCCCGATCCCATCCCGGTGTTTTCGGCGCCGCGTCCGCTCTCGGTGTCGACCATCGAGTCGCGACAAGCGATGGCCGCCGTCAGCGCTCCCCACAACACGATGCAGCTCGCGTCGCTCGTCAAAGGTCTCGAGGGTGGCGGTGGCGGAGACTCCACGCGCCGCGATTTTCGCCAGAGCGTCTACTTCAACCCCGCGCTCGTCACAGACGCCTCAGGCCACGCCAGGGCGAGCTTCACCTTGCCCGACAGCCTGACGACCTACCGCATCATGGCGGTCGCCGTGGGCGACGACGACAGGTTCGGCGCCGCCGACACCGCGGTCGTCGCCGATCGTCCACTCATGGCGCGGCCTCAGTTTCCCCGCGTCTTGCGCGCGGGTGACGACATCGACGCCGGGATCGTCGTGGCCACGAAAGGCTTGCCGAAGACGACGGTCTTCGTCGACGTGTCGGCCGAGGGCCTCACGCTGACGTCGGCCGCGAAGTCGCAAGTCGTCATCGAGCCGAACGCGCCGGCCGAGGTTCGCTTCGCGTTCAAGGCCGAGCGCGCCGGCAAAGCCAAAGTGACCTTCCGCGTGAAGGGTGGCGGCTCGAGCGACTCGGTCGAAGTCACCCGTGCGGTCCTCGTGCCGACGTCGCCCGAGGCCGTCGCGCTCTACGGCGACACCACGAGTAGAGCGGGCGAGAAGCTCGGCGATCTTTCGTCGATTCGCGACGACGTCGGCGGGCTCGACCTCTCCGTGTCGTCGACGGCGCTCGTGGGCTTGGGTGGCGGCGTCGAGCAACTCGTCGAGTACCCTTATGGATGCACCGAGCAGCTCACGAGCCGGCTCGTGCCGCTCTTGCCCCTCCGCGATTTGGCTCGCGATTTCAAGCTGAAGCTGCCGCCGGATCTCGATCAAATCGTCGCCAAGACGGTCGTCAAAATCTTGGGTAACCAGCGTCCCGACGGGGGGTTCGGTCTCTTCGCCGACTCGCATCACAGCTTACCGTGGGTGAGTGCCTACGCGCTTTGGGGTCTCGGCGAAGCGAAGCGCCGTCAGATCGTCGTCCCGTCCGCCGCGATCGAAGGCGCAACGCGCTACGTGCGGCATGAGCTCGTCGATTGGGCCCGCGATCCGCTCCGCGCGGCGACGGCGGCGTTCGTCATCGACGTGCTCGCCGAAAATGGATCGCCCGATCCGGGGGCGATGACCCGGCTCTTCGAAGACCGCAAGAAGCTTCCGCTCTTCGCCCAAGCGTCGCTGCTTCACGCCATGGCCATCTCCAAGGCCGACGCCAAGTCGGTCGGCGAGCTCTCGCGTGACGTGGAGGCGCACCTGCGCCTCGACGGGCCCGTCGCGCGCATCGCCGACAACGCGGGTGACGCCTACGCGCCGCTCATGGACTCCGAGGCGCGCACGACGGCGCTCGTGCTCCGCGGCCTCTTGGCGGCCGCGCCGGAGCACGCGCTCGCGGCGCGACTCGCGATGGGCTTGCTCGCCGATCGCAAGCACGGCACCTGGCGCTCGACGCAAGAAACGGCGTGGGCTCTCTTGGCGCTCGACGCCTATCGCCGCACGCAAGAGAGGACGCCACCGTCGTTCGACGTGCGGGCGTTTTTCGGCGACGCCGAGGTCTTGAAGGCCGCGTTCCGCGGACGCCAAGCGACGAGCGTGACCGCGAGTATCCCCGCCGCGCGGTTGGCCGGCAGCGGGGGCACCACCCTCGCGTTCGATCTCGATGGCTCCGGCAAGCTCTTCTACGAAGCGCGCCTCCGCTATTCGCCGCGTGAGCTCCCCGTGGCGCCGCTCGATCGAGGGTTCGCCGTGCAGAAAACGCTGCGTCCGGTGAAACCCGAAGAGATCGCCCTTCCGCTCGGCACAACCCCCGGGCCTAGCGCCGAAGCCGTGGCGGGGGGCGATCTCGTCCTCTGCGACTTGTTCGTGGTCACCCCCAATCCGCGCGAATTCGTGGTCATCGACGATCCGCTGCCCGCGGGCCTCGAGCCCGTCGACGCTCGCCTCAAGACCACGAGCGCGGCGCTCGCCGTCGACGCCGGCGGGGAGCGGCAACCCGCGGGTGGCGACGACGATACCTCGCCGTTCGAGGGCAGCGATCCCGTGCGACGGGAGCTCCGAGACGATCGCGTTCTCTTCTTCGCCGAACACTTGGCGGCCGGGATGTACCACTACCGTTACCTCGCGCGGGCAACGACCTTGGGCACTTACGTGGTGCCGCCCACGCGGGCCGAGGAAATGTATTCGCCCGAGATCTTCGGGCGTACGGCGGCCTCGCGCTTCCTTGTCCGGGCCCGATGAAACGCCGCGCCGCCGCCGCCCTCGGCGCTCTCTTGGCCCCCTGGGTGCTGCTCTTTCTGTGCGCGCTGGCAACGCCGCTGCCGCCCGAGCTTCGCGAAGGCGCCGATCTCGCGCCGTCGATCGGCGTGGTCGATCGCAGCGGCAAGCTGATCCGCGAAGTGCGCGCGAGCGACGGATGCCGGTCGCGCTTCGTGAGCCTCGATGATCTCGGCGAGCGGGCGGCGCGCGCGATGGTGGCCGCGGAAGACAGGCGCTTTTATTGGCATACCGGCATCGATCCGTTGGCGATGGTCCGCGCCGTGGGCCAAGCGATCGCGCACCGCCGCATCGTGTCGGGGGCTTCGACGCTCACGCAGCAGCTCGCTCGCACGGTGGTGCCGAGACCCAAGAACCTCGCCGGCAAATTGCGTGAGATGGTGCTGGCGACGCGCATCGAGATGTCGCTCTCCAAACGGCAAATTCTGGAGCAGTATTTGAACCGCGCCCCCTTCGGGCCCGGCCTTCGGGGCATCGAGGCGGCGAGCCAATTCTATTTCGGCAAGCCCACGCGCGACCTCTCGCTCGCCGAGGTCGCCCTCCTCGCGGGCATGCCGCGCGGCCCCACCCTCTACGATCCGCGCCGCGGCACGGCGCGCATCGAGCGGCGTCGCAACCGCGTGCTCGGGCGCCTCCTCGCCAACGGGCAGGTCGAAACCGACGAAATTCGCCGCGCCGAGAGCGAGCCCATCTTTCTCGTGAGCTCGGGCAGCGGGTACGGCGCGCCGCATTTCGTGCGCGCGCTCATGGCGGGATCGCTCGACCTTGCGCTCGAGAAGGGCAAAGGCGCGAGCCGCGTGCGTACGACGCTCGACGTCGGTCTTCAGCGCGAGACCGAGGTGCTCGCCCGAAGCGCGATGGTTCGGCTCGCCAATCGGCACGTGAGCGCCGCGTCGGTCGTCGTTCTCGAGAACGGTTCGGGCGATCTGCTCGCGTATTTGGGTTCTCCCGACATCGGCGACGCCGCGCGCCTCGGCGAAAACGACGGCGTGATGGCCAAGCGTCAACCGGGGTCGGCGCTGAAGCCGTTCGTCTACGAGCTCGCCCTCGAGAAGCTCGGTTTCAGCGCGGCCACCGTGCTGCCCGACGTCGATCTCCACCTGGCGAGTGACGGCACCGACTACCATCCGCAGAACTACGACGGCCGTTACCACGGCCCGGTTCGCTTGCGCGAGGCGCTCGCCAACTCGTACAACGTGCCGGCGGTCTACACGGCCTCGCTCCTCGGCCCCCCGACCGTGCTCGACCGATTGCGCCGCGTGGGCTTCGCTTCGCTCGAGGAAGATGCCGCGCACTATGGTCCCGGCATCGCGCTCGGCGACGGCGAAGTGCGGCTCCTCGAGCTGGCCAACGCCTATGCAACGCTAGCGCGCGGCGGCCTATACCTGCCTGTTTACGCCGTGGTCGCCGTCCTTCGCTCTGGCGTCCCCGAAGATCGGCCGGTGCGCGCCGGCCCCGTGAGGGTGCTCGATCGCCGCGCGGCCTCGGTCATCACCGACGTGCTGTCGGACCCCAAGGCCCGCGTCGCTTCCTTCGGTAGCGAGAGCCCGCTCGATCTTCCGTTTCCCGTGGCCGTCAAGACCGGCACGTCGAAGGGTTTTCGCGACAACTGGACGATCGGTTTCACGTCGCGCGTCACCGTGGCGGTCTGGGTCGGCAACTTCGACGCGACGCCCATGAACGGCGTGAGCGGCGTCACCGGCGCAGGCCCGCTCTTTCACGACGTCATGCTGGCGGCGAACCGCCGGTTCCCGAGCGACGCGCCGCTTACCGCGCCGGGCGAGCTCGAAGAAGCCGAGGTGTGTCCCCTCTCCGGCGCGCTCGCTCGAAGCTCGTGCCCGCACCGACACCGCGAGTCGTTCGTGCCCGGCAGCGCGCCGCGCGCCTCGTGCGAGATGCACGTGACGGCGCGCATCGACACCCGCAACGGCCTTCGCGCGGGGCCTCGTTGCGATCCGAGATTCGTCGAAGAGCGGCCCTACGAAGCCTTCGACGCGCGCTACGCCTCGTGGGCCCGAGCGGTCGGGCGCCCCACCGCTCCCACCGTGGACTCTCCGCTTTGTCCGAGCGATCGCGTCGCCCAAGCGCCCTCCGCTCCGTCGCAGGCAACGCGCACGCGCGTGACCTTTCCCTTCGACGGCGCGACCTTCGTCGTCGACGATACCGTCACCTCGCGTCAGAGCTTGCCGGTTCGCGTGGTGCCGGCCGCGCCCGCGGCCCTCGTTCGATTGTTCGTCGACGGCCGCCTCGTCCAATCGAAGCGCGCGCCATTTGCCTTCGACTGGCCGCTCGCGCGCGGCACGCACCTCCTGCGCGCAGAAGCCGACGTCGGCGAACCGAGCGATCCGATCATTTTTACGGTGCAGTAGCGCGCGCACGCCGGCCAGAGCCGCCCGGCCCTCCTACCTTTGGAGAGATCCGTGGGATGGCCTATGCTGAAGATGGATGAACCTCCATCGGTTGGCGGAAGAGCGCAGCATCGAGCTGCATCGCGCGATCGGTCAGCGATTGATGCGCGATCCGAGCATCGTGCTGTTGGCGCGAGCGAGAATAGCCGAACGAAAGGCCGCCGCGTCGCTCCACGCCGATCTTCTGGCTGCATGGGAGCGCGTGCTTTCCCTTCCGCTGCCCGAGCTCGTGGCTTTTCTCTCGAGCTCGAGCGCCGAGGCTCGCGAGCTCCGCCAGACGACCCCTTTTGCGGGTGTTGTCCCCCCGCGCGAACGCTGGTCTATTTGGAGAAGCGTGAAAGCGCGCGCGTCGATTACCCGATGAACCGTCGAGCCCTCGAACACATCATCCGGGCGTCGGCCGATATTGCCGACGATGACGAGATCATCGTGATCGGCAGCCAGTCGGTCCTTGGGCAGTTTCCCGACGCTCCCGAAGCACTTCGAGTCTCCGACGAAGCCGATGTCTACCCGAAGAATCGTCCCGAACGCTGGGACGTCATCGACGGGAGCATCGGCGAAGGGTCGCCCTTTCACGAGACATATGGCTACTATGCACAAGGCGTCGAAGACGGCACGGCGATCTTACCTTCCGGGTGGAAGGATCGCCTCATTGCCGTTCGCAACGCGAACACGCGGAACGCCACGGGATACTGCCTGGAGGTCCACGACTTGGCCGTCTCGAAATACGTGGCAGGGCGCGAGAAAGACCGACGCTTCATTCGTGACGCGGCACGATACGGGCTCATCGACGAAGCCACGACGCTGGCGCGAATCGGCGAAGCGCCGATCGATCCCGAGCACGCCGCCCGGATTCGCGATCAGGTCGCCCTCGACTTCTCCGAGGCCCGCCGGCCGCGCTGAAGTCTTCGGCCGTCGGCCTCGCCCCCACAAGCATCGACGGCTGTTTTATCGGCAACGCCGGCGAGCGTGCTCAAGATGCGTCGCGCGCCGTGAGTCGACATGGGCCGAGGCTCCCCTGGCGACGTGACGCTTGAAAGGCAGCGAGGCGAAGGATACGTATCTCGTGGGAGCGAGGGCACCACGAATTTCGACCTTCGGTGGGGCGGGGAGACGTTGCGCCGAAGGCCCGGCGCGGCTACGTTCCCACCGTCAAGCCCTCCGAATTTCAGGGCTCTCGAGGCCGCCAGAGGGCGGGCCCGACGCACACAGACGAGGGTAACTGCCGATGTTGACCTGGGCGATGAAGAAAGTGTTCGGGACGTCACACGACCGCGCCATTCGCAAGATGCGCCCGCGGGTGGACGCCATCAATGCCCTCGAAGAGAAGATCAAACAGCTCTCCGACGCCGACCTTCGCGGCAAGACCGCGGAATTTCGGCAGAAGCTCGACAACGGCGCGACCCTCGACGACATCCTCGTCGAGTCGTTTGCCGTGTGCCGCGAGGCCAGCCGTCGCGTCCTACGCATGCGCCATTACGACGTTCAGCTCATCGGCGGCATGGTCCTCCACAATGGATGCATCGCCGAGATGCGCACCGGCGAGGGCAAGACCCTGGTCGCCACGCTGCCCTGTTACTTGAACGCGCTCGAGGGCAAGGGGGTCCACGTCGTCACCGTGAACGACTACCTGGCCACCCGCGACGCCGAGTGGATGGGCAAGGTCTACAAATTCTTGGGCATGTCGGTGGGCACCGTCGTCCACTCCCAGACCGACGCCGACAAGAAGCGCTCATACCGCTCCGACATCACCTACGGCCAGAACAACGAGTTCGGCTTCGACTACCTGCGCGACAACATGAAGTTCTCGGCGCTCGAATACGCTCAGCGCCCGCTTCACTATGCGATCGTCGACGAGGTCGACTCGATCCTCATCGACGAAGCGCGCACGCCGCTCATCATCAGCGGCCAAGGCGAGCGGTCGAGCGAGAAGTACCGCAGCATCAACGAGGTCATCCCGCGCCTCAAGCTCGACGAGCACTACGTGGTCGACGAGAAGGGCCACTCCGTGACCCTCACCGATTCGGGCGTCGAGGCGGCGCAGAAGTTGGTCGGTATCTCCAACCTCTACGATCCGGTGCACCTCGAGACGCTTCACATCATGAACCAGTG
>DATEMX010000811.1:0-3333 GCA_035275365.1 Polyangiaceae bacterium
GTATGAAGTCTGGGCAGTTCGCGGACCGTTGCCGATGCCCGCCAAGAAGACGATTCTCATCATCGAGGACGAGCCGCACATCGTGCTCGGGCTCAAAGACGCGCTCGAGTTCGAAGGTTTCCGTGTGGCATCGGCAAGCAAGGGTCGCGACGGCGTCGCCCTGGCGAAACACGAAAAGCCCGATGCGGTGCTGCTCGATCTGATGCTGCCCGACGTCAACGGCTACAAGGTGTGCGAAGACCTGCGCCGTTGGAACCCCTTCGTGCCCATCATCATGCTCACCGCGCGAAGCCAGGAGATCGACAAGATCCGCGGCCTCGACGCCGGCGCCGACGACTACGTCACCAAGCCGTTCAGCATCGGTGAGCTCATCGCCCGCATCCGCGCCATCTTTCGCCGCACCTCGCGCACGCCGGGTCAAAGCCCCGAGGTCATCGAGGTCGGCGAGGCAACGGTGAACCTCACCGGACAAACGATCAAGCGCGGCGACAAGGAGGAGCAAATCTCCTTCTACGAGGTGGAGCTCATGCGCTTTCTCCACGAACGCGTGGGGCAACCGGTATCGCGCGAAGACATCCTCACGAAGATCTGGGGCCTCGAAGCGAGCTCGACCAACCGCACCGTCGACAATTTCATCGTCAAGCTGCGCCGCAAGATCGAGCGCTCGCCCGACAAGCCTCAACACATTCTCACGGTGTACGGCTTCGGCTACAAGCTCGTGCAGTAGCTATTTCGGCGAGAGCACGTTGCGCGGATCGCAAACGACGCTCACTTCGTTCGCGACGAGTCGCTCGGGCAATGTTTTCGAGAGATCGACGTCGTCGCGGACGCGGCGCACTTCGAGGTGCAGGTGCACGATGCCGGCGCTCCCCGTGTCGCCGACGTAGCCGAGCACGGCCCCGGGCGGGACCGTCGCCCCGCCGCGTGGGAGGCCTTCCTCGGCGCGATCCAGGTGCCCGTGGACGAGCACGTAGTCGCGCAGACGGCCACCTTCGCGGAGCGTGTGTCGGGTGATCACCGTGGTGCCGAAGAGCTTGCCCACGAAGAGCACCGCGGCAAGGCCCTCCTGGTGCTCCAAACGAACGACGCGTACGGGCGCACCGCGCGGCGCAGGCAAGTCGATACCGCCGTGCCCTACGTGCGAAAATTGGCGGCCCTGCCGTTGCTCGGCCTCGGGGAGGTCGAGATCGTAGCCACTCATCGTAGGGTAGAGGCCGCTCACCGCGACGGGATAGGTGTAAACGTCGTAGGCCTCGGCGCGGTCGGGCCGGCGGGGGATTTGGTCGTACGCGCGAAAGCGTCCACGCTTGTCGTGGTGCGCCGCACCCTGGGCAACGAGCTCCTCTCCGCCGAGCGCCGCGTTCGGAATCGGGACGCACACGTCGCCGTCGGGGAGCGTCCCCGCGGGACAGACCGCGGACATTTCATCGGAATCCCGCGAAACGGCCGTTCGATCGCCGCTCTTGGTCGAACCGCCGGAGCGCGCCCATGGTTTGGCCCGCGTCCCCAAGGCCACGAAAACGAACACGGCGGCAGCGGCGCGAATCAACGGGTGCATTCGGAGGTAGAATACGATACCTCCTGCCCCATGGCTCCCGCCCACCCGTCCCGCGTCGAAAGCTCTCTCAGCGAACTGTTCGAGGTTCAGAAGAAGGCGCGCCACCTCGCCGCCGAGATCGCGAGCGGGCCACCCGGCGAGGTCATGGACGCGCTTGCTCGAGCCATCGAGCGAGCCCGTGGGCACGAAGGCGAAGACGATCGCGTGCTCGAGCTCGAGACCATCTCTCAGGTCCTCGCCCAGCTCGAAGGCCCGCGTGCAGTCGACATGCTCGTCGACGTTCTCGGCAGCGAAGATCCCCTGGCGCGGCACGCCGCCGGCGTGGTGCTCGAAGAAGTGGCTTTCGAACGCTTCAAGGAAGTCGCGCTGGGCGTCGAGCGCGCGCTAGCACAGCTGCCCGCCGACCACTTAGCGTTGGCGGAGCTTCCCTACCTGCTCATCGAAATTCCGGAGCCCGGAGTTTCCCGGCTCATCCACCGTTTTCTCGAGCACTCGAACGAAGAGGTCGTCGCCGCGGGCATCGAGGCTTGCGTCGAGCTCGGTGACAGCTCGAGCATTCCCAGGCTCCTTCGCCTCGAAGCCGATACGCGCCTCGTCGAGCTCGACGACGAAGACGATCTCGGACCCGAAGGCCACGAACAGGACGGCTCGGTGACGATCGGCGAACTCGCCAAAGAGGCGCGCCTCATGCTCGAGGCGCAGGGATCGGAGGACGACGCGTGACATCTCCGCGCCTCGGACCTTCCGACGCTGCCGTTCTCGAGACGTTCGTCGTTCCGCGGTACCTCGCGCTCTTCGGGGAGGCCGCGCTCGAGATGTTCTTGTCGGGCGAATCGGCCGCGGTCGTCCACCTCGGGTGTCGAACGGGCTACCCCGACGAGCTCATCGCCGATCGCTTGACCTCGGGATCCATCGTAGGGCTCGATCCGTCGCCTCCCTCCATCGAGCTCGCGCGCACCAAGGGTGCACTCATTCCGACGGTGTCGACCGACTACGAGGTTTCTAGCGGCTTTCCCACGGCGCTCATGCCGCAATCGTTCACGCATGGCATCTCACTGCATCCGTCGATCGTAGAGCGCGATCGCCTCGTGCTCATGGCCGAGATGGCGCGGCTCATCATTCCGGAGGGCCAGGTGCTCTTGGCCATGCCGATGCGCGGCTCGTTCCAAGAGATCGTCGATCTCTTGCGCGAGTATTCGCTGAAGTTCGACGACGGAGAAATGAATAGAGCCGCCGAGGCGGCTTTGTTCGCGCGGCCCACGGTGGAGAAACTCACCGAGGAGCTCGAAGCAGCCGGCTTCGACGAGATCGACGTCGATCTTCGCCCGGTGTCGCTCGCCTTTCAGAGCGGCCGCGATCTCATGGAAGATCCGATCGTCCGGCTCCTCGTGCTGCCCGAGATCGTCGCCACCTTGGGCGATGTCCCTGCTCTCGACGAGCCTTTCAAGTACGTCGAGCAAGCGATCAACCGCTACTGGTCCGAGGAGCCTTTCGAGCTCACCGTCAACGTCGGCTGCGCCAGCGGGCGCCGCGTCGCGTGATCACCCGCTCGAGCCGCTAAGCCTCGCAGAACTTGCTCACCTTCGTGTACGGCCACGGGCAACACCAAACGGCGTAGCTGATTGGTGCTCTAGCACTACTTCGCCAGATTTTTCTTTCCATTCGGTGCGAACTGTGTTCCATAGCTGAGGATGGATCTCGGCACTGGATGGGAGAAGCAACTGGATCGATGGCTCGCGCCGTTCCTCGATGTGCTTGGCGACAAGCGGCGACGG
>DATEMX010000812.1:0-2621 GCA_035275365.1 Polyangiaceae bacterium
GGCGGCCTTGGCGCTTGCTGGATTCATCTCCAGGCGCACCAGGCCAGGCCTGTACATCTCACAAATGGGTTAGCCGAGCGCCGCAACGGTGCGCACGGCTTCTTCGAGCGTGAACGCTTTTTCGTAGAGCGCTCGCCCTACGATGGCGCCGGCGATCTTCGGGTATTGCGCGAGCTGCCGCAGGTCGTCGAGCGTCGCGATGCCGCCCGACGCCAGCACAGGCAAGCCGCCCTGCTCGGCGAGCCGGGCGGTCGCTTCGACGTTGGGGCCAGCGCGCGTGCCGTCGCGCGCGATGTCCGTGTAGAGGACGGCCGCGATAGGAAGATGAGCCAGCTCGTGTACCACCTCGACCGAGGTGCGCGTCGAGACGGAGAGCCAGCCGTCCGTCGCGACGAGACCATTCTTGGCGTCGAGCGCCAGCACGACCCGCCGAGGATGCGCGTTGGCCGCTTCGCGGACCAAACCTTGATTGCGAATGGCGACGGTGCCCAAGACGACGCGATCGACACCGAGCGCGAGGTAGCTCTCGATCGCCGCGCGATCGCGCACGCCGCCACCCACCTCCACGCCCGGGCCGAAGGCCTGAACGATGCGGCGTACGAGATCGCCTTCGACCGGTCGACCTTGCCTCGCCCCTTCGAGATCGACGACGTGCAAATGATTGGCCACGCCACGCCACGACGCCGCCAGCTCCGCCGGATCGGCGTGATAAACGGTAACCTTGTCGTAGTCGCCCTGGTGCAAGCGCACGGCTTGCCCCCGCAAAAGGTCGATGGCCGGCCACAGCTCCATGCGTCGTCAGCTCCGATCAGCTCTTGAGAAAAGCGGTGAGGAGAGCGAGACCCGCGGCCTGACTCTTCTCGGGGTGAAACTGCGTGGCAAACACATTGCCCCGCGCGACAGCAGCGGTAATCCGAAATGGCCCGTGTTCGGCGACGGCGACGACCAGCGACGGATCGGAGGGGACCGCGTGGTACGAGTGCGTGAAGTAGAAGTGCGTTCCCTCACCTCCCGCGCTCCGGAGAATGGGGTGGCCGGCGCCCACGAGCGAAACGCGGTTCCAGCCCATGTGCGGGATCTTGACGATTTCGCCCGTGCGCGGATCGCGCTGTCCGTCGGCGAGGCGCACGTTGGTTCCTTCGAACGTCGACAGGCCCTCGTAGCCGGGCGCTTCTTCGCTCGAGGCGAAGAGCGTCTGCATCCCCATGCAGATGCCCAAGAACGACGTACCGCGCTCGATCTGTCCGCGCACCGCGCCGGCGAGGCCGCTCCGCAACGCGATCGAGCAATCGCGAAATGCGCCTTGCCCTGGGACGATGACCTTGTCGGCCGCCGCCACGACTTCGGGATCGGGCGTGATGACGGCTTTCCAGGCGAGCCCCGCGTCGGCGGCTGCGCGTTCGACCGCCTTTTGGACGGAGCGCAGGTTACTCATCCCGTAGTCGACGATGACGACGCTGCCCATTCGACGCCTCTAAGCTAGCACTACTGCCTTGGATTTCTCGCTACCAGATCGATCATCATCGTAGCGGCCATAAGCGCACTCAACCTGACCGAACGGGTGGTTCCGACGGCCTCGCCGTCAACTTGAGTTGGGTCGCCGCCAAATCTGCGGATCGCGATCTGCCGATGCCAAGACTCAGGCGGTAAAGCTAGTTCGGCCATTTAGAGCGAACCCTTGGTGGAGGGGACGCCGCCGATCCGTGGATCGATTCTCGTCGCCTGCGCCAAGGCTTTGGAGAAGGCCTTGAAGGAGATCTCGACGATGTGGTGCAAGTTTTCTCCCTCGTGCAAGCGGAGGTGCAGGTTGGCCATCGACGAGCGCGCAAACGCTTCGAAGAAGATGGGCGCGAGCTCGACGTCCCAGGTGCCGAGCTTGGCTTTGGGCAAGGGCACCTTCCAAACGAAGAACGGACGGCCCGAGAGATCGATGGCGGCGGTGACGAGCGCTTCGTCCATGGGCAACGTGGCGAACCCATAGCGAACGAGGCCCACTTTGTCGCCGAGAGCCTCGAGCACCGCCTGGCCGAGCACGATGCCGAGATCTTCGGTGGTGTGGTGGCCGTCGATCTCGACGTCGCCCCTGGCGCGCACCGTGAGGTCGATGAGCCCGTGCCGCGCGATCTGCTCGACCATGTGCGAGAGGAAAGGAAGCGGTGTCTCGATGTCGGCTTTGCCCGAACCGTCGAGGTCGAGCTCGACCGAAATGTCGGTCTCGCGGGTTTTTCGAGCGACTCGCGCCGTGCGGCTCACGGGCGACTCATAGCACGAAAAGCAGAGCGGCGAAGCGGCGCATGATGCTACGCTGGCCACGCTATGCAAGGCGGGCCCGGCGACAGAGGCAGGACCTCGGAACCTCGCTACCGGGCTAAGGCGCCCGACGCCACAGAAGATTTTCTCTTCCACCTCTACCGCGGAAGCGAGCTGCTTCAGGACAACCGCGTCCACGAAGCCAAAGAAGAGCTCGAGCAGGCGCTCAAGCTTCAACCGCGGGACGCCAAGGGCCAAGACCTTTTGGCGGTCGTTTATTTTCGCCTGGGCCTCTACCCGCGCGCCATCGAAATCTACGAAGAGCTCACGGTTCATTTTCGAGGAGACGCGTCGCTCGCGCAAAATCTCTC
>DATEMX010000813.1:0-9658 GCA_035275365.1 Polyangiaceae bacterium
CTTCGGCCACTCGGACATCTCTCCGCCGCGGAATATCCCCAACGGAGCGAGCGCTGTCAACCGCATCGCAAACTTTCGACGGGGCGGCGACGTAGTTTCGCCCTTGAAGAGGAACGTCGCGCCGCTCGAGCGTACCCGACCTCCGAGCCTTGGGGCCCCAACCACGCCTTCGCGTCGCTATCATTCATTCGGTAGCGACCTCATCGATCGGCGTGCACATCGCGGCGTCGGGCGCGCGAGTGAGCGCGGCCGCGAAATGCCACGAAAGGTCGCGCCGAGCGCGGGTGTGGGAGCGGCACCTTGCTTGCACTTTGCCCGGCGGACCGATCGTGGTCTTCCGCAACATGGAGGTAGACGATGCCCATCGACAGCGCTCGCTCGTTCTTCGACCTGGTGAAAGCGCGCGGCAACGAGCCTCGCTTGCAGCACCTGGTTGGCACTTGGGAATTCGACATCGACGGCGAAGGCAAATGGTTTGCTTCGGTCGATCACGGAGCTCTCGACGTCCGGAGGGACGCGCCGGAGGTCGCTCCGCGCTCGAAGCTCCGCGTGAGCCGCGATGATTTTCTGCGCGTCGTGCGGGGTGATGACCACGAAAACTTGATCACCGCTTCGATGCGCGGGCTCATCTGCTTCGAGGGTGACATCGCCTTCACGCAGGCCCTCGGCGCGTTCATCCCCTTCGAGGCCGAAGAGGTGCGCGAAGCACGCAAGGCCGCCGCGAAAGCCAAGAAGAGCGGCGCGAACAAGGGCAGGGGCGCGAACAAGGGCAGCGAGAGGAGGTCGTCATGAGCGGCAACACCATCAGCATTCTCGAGGGCAACACCTTCGTCGTCAGTGATCGACGCGGCGACGTCGACGCGTCGCCCACCGAACCGCAAGGCCTCTTCGACTCCGACACGCGCTATCTGTCGAAGTGGGTCCTCACCGTCAACGGGATTCGGCCCACCACGTTGTCGACCGACGACGTCGAGTACTACCTCGCGCAATTCTTTCTCGCGCCCACGAGCGGTACGACCTACGTCGACGCCGATCTTTCGGTCATCCGCGCGCGATCGGTGCACCATGGCTTTCACGAGGACATTCGCATCTTGAACCACGGCGCCAAGGCCGTGGACGTCGACGTGAAGATCGAGGCCGCGGCCGACTTTGCCGATCTCTTCGAGGTGAAAGACGCATTGAAGAAGAAGGGCGAGCTCTACCACCGGATCGAGGGCAATGAGCTCGTGCTCGGCTACCGCCGCGGCAAGTTCATGCGCGAGACGCACATCCGCGCCGAAGGCGCCCAGATCAGCGAGAACGCCGTCGCGTTCCGCGCGCATATCGAGCCGCACGAGGAATGGAAGGCATCGATCGACGTGCACGGAGCGGTCCTCGCCGACGGCAAACCCTTTGGCGGCATCTCGTTCCGAGACAGGCCCCAAACGCACATTTCGGTCGAGGAAGCCATCGAGGCGGCACCCAAGATCTTCACCGATTGGCTACCGCTCGTGGAGACTTATCAGCGGAGCCTCGTCGACGCCGCTGCCCTCCGCTTCTTCCCGCTCCTCACGCCCGACGCCGCCCTGCCGGCCGCGGGGCTACCGTGGTTCATGGCCGCCTTCGGGCGCGACAGCATCTACACGAGCCTGCAAATACTGCCGTTCAACCCCGATCTCGCCAAAACGACGCTGCGCTACTTGGCCATGCGGCAAGGCAAGCACGTCGACGATTTTCGCGACGAAGAGCCGGGGAAGATCTTGCACGAAACCCGCTCCGGCGAGATGACGGCGTTTCTCGAGCGACCGCACTCGCCCTATTTCGGAGCCTGCGACTCCACGGCGCTTTTTCTCATCTTGCTCGACGAATACGAGCTCTGGACGGGCGACAGCGATCTCGTCAAGCTCCTTGAATTCGAGGCGCGCGCGGCGCTCGGGTGGATCGACGACTACGGCGATCGCGACGGTGACGGCTACGTGGAATACAGCCGCCGCAACACCGAGACGGGGCTCGAGAACCAGTGCTGGAAAGACTCG
The DNA here is from genome assembly GCA_035275365.1 of Polyangiaceae bacterium. Taxonomy (GTDB): domain Bacteria; phylum Myxococcota_A; class Polyangia; order Polyangiales; family Polyangiaceae; genus DASWDH01. The sequence continues at coordinate 2,016 of DATEMX010000813.1, forward strand.
TGGAACTCCATCCTCTTCGCCGACGGTACGCTCTCGGAGCTTCCGCGCGCCACCTGCGAGATCCAAGGCTACGTCTACGACGCGAAGGTCCGTTGCGCTCGCCTCGCTCGCACCTTCTGGGGCGACGAAGCGCTGGCGACGCGGCTCGAGAGAGACGCCGCCGATCTCAAACGGCGCTTCAATGAGGACTACTGGATGGAGGACCGTAAATGTTTCGGGCTCGCCATCGACGGTAGCGGGCGTCTCGTCGACTCGATCACCTCGAACATCGGTCACCTTTTATGGAGCGGCATCGTCGACGACGCCAAGGTCGAGCACGTCGTGGGTCACCTCATGGGTGACGAGCTCTTCTCGGGTTGGGGGGTGCGCACGATGGCGTCGAGCGAAGGCGGCTACAACCCCATCGGCTACCACGTTGGCACGGTCTGGCCATTCGACAACTCGATCATCGCCCTCGGGCTCAATCGCTATGGCTATCGCGATGAATCGTCGCGCATCGCGTCGGGCATTCTGCAGGCCGCCAACTTCTTCAACCATCGGTTGCCCGAGGCATTCGGCGGCTACCCGCGGCAGGAGACGAGGTTTCCCGTGGAGTACCCTACGGCGTGCAGTCCGCAAGCGTGGTCGACGGGCGCGCCGTTTCTCTTTCTCCGCACGATGCTGGGGCTCGAACCGCGCGGCAATCGACTGCTCGTCGACGCGAACCTGCCTCCGGAGATCGAGTGGCTCGAGCTCCGCGACCTCCCCGGGCGCTGGGGTACGACCGACGCGGCGGGCCGTCGCTCGACGCGGCCTTCGGGCAGAGTGAAGGCCGCACCGGCGCGCAAATCGGGCTGAGTCTCGAGGGGCTGTCGGGACCGTCGATCGCAGGGACGATGGTGAGGCTGCTCACGACGTGAGACGAAACATCCGAAGAAGATGACGGTCCCGCGGATCGTGAGTGGGCCTCTCGTGGGTCTCGGGTGGGCGGTGCTCGTCGCCAGCACCGCCTGCTTCACGGCCGGGCAAAAGGCCCCCACGCTCCAAACGAGCGTGGGGCCGAACGGACAGCCGGCGATCTCGCCAGACGAACTCTCGGCGATGACCGAGAGCCTGGCCGACACCTACGCGATGACCATTGCCCAGGCCGTGACGGAGGTGCAGCGGACGAAGCCGGCACCGGAGATCCGAAGCTACGCGCAGCACCTCAAGGTGTTCGTGGGTACGACCGCCTATTCGCTTGCCGCGAGCCCCAACCCCGAGATCGCGATCATCGACCTGGTCGTCAATATCTCGGTGCAGCGCAGCGTCATCGGTCGAAGCACCGTCAGCGCACCGTTGGGCGACGGCGCGGCGATGGTGCAGAAGGCGTACGAAGAGGTGGACTCCGTCGCGTGGACGCAGATCGCGCGGGTCTATTCGCCGCAGCAGCTCGATCTCCTCCGTGACGGCATTGCGCGGTGGCTCGACGCGCACCGCGATTGGTCGGGCCTGCAGTTCATTCGACTGCCCGCGCTCGCTCGCTACCGTAACGTGTCGCCACTGACCACGCCGGGGAGCATCACTCTGCTCCAGCCGGTCGCCGAAGGTGCCAGAGCGGCGATGCAGCTGCGCCTGCTCGGAGAGCGTTCGCTCTACCTCGCGCAACGGTTCCCGTATCTCATCAATTGGCAGAGCGAGCAGGTGCTCTACGACGCGCTCGACACGCCCGAGACGCGGAGCATGCTCGGCAGCACGACGGTTTTCGCCGAAACGTCGGAGCGCTTCGCCAAGGTCATGGGCGAGCTCCCGAGCGCGGAGCTTTTGCGAGGAACGGTTGCCGAGCTCAACGGGACGTTGCGCGAAGCCGCTCCGCTCCTCGGATCGATGCGCGGGATCATGGCTGAAATGAACCAAACCTTGGCCGGCGCCGATCGCTTGCTCGCGCCGTTCCAGTCGCCGGCGGTAGGCGGCGGTCCCGGCGACCGGACCTTCGACGTCGGTCAATACGTCGCTGCGCTACGCGAGCTTTCGACGACGGCGCGCGAGCTGAACCAGGTGCTGCTCGACGTGCACGGCCTCGTCGCCTCGCCCGAGCTGCACGATCGCATGGGCGACGCCCAATCGATGGCGTCGAGCGGGTTCTCACGCGTAGGCCAGCAAGGCGATCGCTGGATCGACCGGATCTTTTGGCGCGCCGTGGCGTTCGTGGTCGTCTTCTTCGCGGCGCTTCTTCTCTATCGTGCGCTGGCGACGCGGCTCGTTCGGCGTTCGTGAACGCTGCCCTGCGGCTCACAGGGATTTGCCGCCGGACGCCTGGTTCGAGTCCAGGCGCTGGAGCCATCATCTTCGGGTTCATGGTTTCCTCGTAAATGTTGGGGGGAAGAGCGAAAAGCGGGGGAGACGGAACGGGGGCCGCTTCAGGCGGTGCCTGAGTTGGTACCCGAGAAGTCTTGGAGCGGACTTCGGCGAGCTCGGGGATCGCTTCGTGAAGCGGTAGCACGGTCCGAGGTTGAGCTCCGCGTGGGTGCGAGCTTGCCGCTTGTATTGGTAGAGCGTCGCGCTGTCTTGGTGTCCAGTGCGGTCGGTGATCCACGCCTCGGTCATGCCGTTTGCGAGACTCACCGTGATGAAGGTCGCGCGCAGATCGTGGACCGTGAGGTGGCGACGAGCTTTGGAGTTCTCCCAGAGCTGGGGACGAATGAGTCCGGCAAGCTCGGCATTCGCGCGCAGGCGATCGGCTCGCGCTCGGGAGATGAGGCGATGGCCGACCGTTCGAATGTAACTGCCCTGCACCAGCACCGTCCAGTGGCGTGGCGTCTGGTCGGTAGCCAGGGCGCTACCGGTCACGCTTCTTGCCGCATCCGCAGCGATCTTCGCAAGCCGGCGTTGGAGGTCCACCCCGCTCACCAGCTCCAAGTCTATCTCGAAGGTACGGCGCGATCGTCGGGTCGGTAGCGATTCCCGGCGCGAACTTGGCGGTCGTGGTGAAGTACCCCTTGTTCGCCTTCTTATCGTCATTGAGCACGTGCAGAAAAGCACGAACCTCGTCGGCTGTGACTTTCGCGATGCACTGCGTAGGCTTTCACCTGATCGAAAATGCGAATGCGAAAGCCCCTGGAAACGTCGCGATGACATCGCGGCCGTGGTCGCCGCACCGCCTTGCCAAGCGGAGGAATCTATGTGGAGGTCAGCATGCCGACCGCGGTACAGCCGCTCATCATGAGCCACGCGCCTTCCTTGCTTTCTTGGTCCCCTGCGGAAGTCGCGAGATCAGCGTCTCGCGAACGCGCTCGAGAGCCGCCGGAGCGTCAAACGAAGTGCCAAGTGCGAGGAGCGGCGGCACGTCGTTCAGAAACATGTCATCGACGATCTTCTCGGCTAGGTTGTCCTCGAACTCGTCGCGTGTGACGCGTCGCCCCTCATGCTGCATGTAGTGGCTGAAGCATGCCACGATCTTGGCGGGGTCGAGACCGTCGAGACGTGCGAGCGCCTCGGAGAGATCGAAGAGATCGCGCCCCTTCTTCCTCTGGAAGAGCGCACGCATTTTCGTTCCGAGCAACTCCTCCGGCTCGTACGTCAAGATGTCCGCTGCGCCGTTGCGCCACGGGCTCTTCACTTCGAAGCGGGCGCGGCGGGCCGAGCACAAAGAAATGCTCGCGGGTGTTCGTCTCCACCTTGAGCTTGAGCGGCGTGATGGGCTTCACCTCGGACTCGAAGCGGTAATAAAAGGTAACGCGTCCAGCGCTCTGCTTCCACTGCGGCTTGCCGAGCCAGGGATCGAGCCGCGCGCGCACCGCGTCCATGATCGGGCCGATCGCTCCGACCTTCACCTGTACGAGGTCGATATCCTCCGAGTAGCGCCCGGCGGGGTTGAGGAGGAGCTTGTGCAGTGCGGTCCCGCCGCGAAACGCGACCTCGTGGGTGAGAAGCGGGTCCGAGTAGAGGTCCACGAGCGCGCTGCACACCACGAGATCCTGCTCGATTTGCGCATCGTTCGACCATGGCGCGCTCGCCCGCCACGCGGTGATATGTGCGCGCGGGATCATGTCTCGGCCTCGACCTTTTCATTCGCGATCACCCGAAACCGGGAGTCCTTGGTGGAGCGCCCGGCCGAGCGATCCGAACGGAGGAGCACGAAGCGCGGGCCCCGATCCGCAATGAGAGACGCGAGGCCGGCCGCTTTTTCGCCTGCGCCGATCTGGTCGAGCACGTGGCCCAAGCGCTGCGCGCTCGGCAGATGTCCCTCGAGCTTCGCGACATCGACGACTCTTGCTGCATCCAATCGTTCAGCGAGCTCGGCGAGTACGGTGGCGACATGTCCCAGGTGGCCCGCACCCTTGAGGTACAGGAACAGGTCAAAAGCGGTCGCCTCGGGTGTAGAGACCCGCATCGTGCCCGTCTCCGTCTTCACCTCGATCGTGGGCGTTCGTTCGATGTGGATTTTGCGGAAGAATCGAATGCGCGCGCGACCCGCGACCGCGAGTCGGAGCTGCGGATTGGTGACGATCTGAAACTCCTGCGGTTGCTGATGCGCCGCCCCGTGGAGTGCGGCTGCGCTGAGGAGTCCCAAGTAATAAGGCTGGCCGAGAAACTTCATCAGGTCGTCGATGAACCAGCTCGGTGGAGGTGCGCCCGCATCTCGGTACTCGATGGGCACGATGACGTAGAAGCCTCGGTGCGGAACTGCTAGCCGTCGCCTCGCTACCAGGCGCTGGACCGCCTTTTTGAGGGCCTCTTCGGAAATGCCCAGAGCACTGCGGGCATCCTCGCGCAAGAGAACGTAGCGCCCGCCAGCCTGGTAGGAATCGACCAAGTCGGAGAGCGTCCTCGGTTCGTCGTGCGCCTTCGTATGCATAACGGGACTCTTCGCGGCCTCTTCTGCCAACAAGCCGTAGGTGATTATGCACGCGGGCACCCCTGTCGTGCAAGGCGTATGCAAATCGGGACTAAAGGCGTCCACTTATGCATCCCAGCAGGCACAAGATGCCCTGCGGCCCGCGGGGATTAGGAACGCCAGAGCTCGAGCAAGCTCAGGAGTAGTCGCAGATCGCGACACTCATCCCGAAGCGCTGCGTTTTCTTCTTGGAGCGATGTGGAGAGTGCCGCGGTCAGGCGCCGCGCCCCGAGATCAGGCCCTTGCCTGTGAATGGCGGATCCATTCGTCGAAACGGATCTGGCCTAAACGTGCTTCGCCCAACGGCACGAGCGACTTCTCTTCGACCGGCCCGCCGAAGTATGGCGCGTCGGGATCTCGAACGACCTCGTGCGGATCGCCGACCGCCTTCAGATAGCGAGCGACGACTTCGTTGAACGGCGCTCGCTCCGGACCGGCGATCTCGACGATCCCGTTTCGCGGCGGCGCGAGTGCGACCTCGGCGACGATGGCTGCAACGTCGTCCGCGGCGATGGGCTGAAAAAGGCCGGGTGACACCCTGACCTCGTTTCCCTGCGCACTCGACGCGGCGATGCCGCCCAGGAATTCCAAAAACTGGGTCGAGCGGATGATGGTGAACGGCACGCCGGAGCTCTCGATGAGCTTCTCTTGGGCGACCTTGGCGCGGAAATAGCCGTTGGGCGTCCGGTCGACTCCTACGATGGATAGCGCCACGTGGTGGCGGACGCCTGCTGCGGCTTCCGCCGGGAGAAGGTTGTGCTCGGAGGTCTCGAAGAACTCCATCACCGCCCTGTCTTCGAAGGAGGGCGAATTGGCGAGGTCGATCACGACCTGCGTGCCGGCCATCGCCTCCTTGAGGCCCTCGCCGGTGATGCTGTTGACGCCGGACTTGGGCGAGGCGGCGACGACCTCGTGGCCGCGCTGGCGCAGAATCGCGACGGTCTTGGACCCGATCAGCCCGGTGCCACCGATGACGACGATCTTCATAGAAACGATCTAGTGAAGTGGACCCCAAAATTCGGACCACCAGCTAAGGTAGTGGTAGGGGGGAGGCTGCTCCGCCAGAGGAGCAGACCCATGAAGAGCACACGGACGAAGCACAGCCCCTGAATTCAAGGCGAAGGTCGCGCTGACGGCAATCCGGGAGGAGGACACGATCCCGGCGTTGTCGAAGCGTTTCGGCATCCACGCGACCCAGATCTACAAGTGGAAGCGTGAATTTCTGGAGAACGCAGCGCTCGCGTTCTCCAGTGGAGGAGAGGACAAGGCGGGCGGCTCGGGCCGCGAGGACGAGTTGCTCAAGAAGATCGGGGAGCTCACCGTCGAGCGCGATTTTTTATCCAAAGGGCTCGGGCGTCAGCGCTGACCGAGAGGCGAGCGATGATCGACCCACAGGCCGAACTGTCTGTGCGTCGCCAGTGCGAGCTACTCGGCGTGTCTCGTTCAGGCCTCTACTACGAGGCAGTGGACACGAGCCCAGAGGAACTGAAGTTGATGCGACGCATGGACGAGCTTCACCTTGCCTACCCGTTCTACGGGAGCCGCAAGCTGTCGTTGGCGCTGCGGACCGAAGGCCATCGTGTGAACCGCAAATGCGTGCAGCGGCTCATGCGGTTGATGGGCCTGGAATCGATCGCACCGAAGCCCAAGACGAGCGAGCCCCACCCGGAACATCCGGTGTACCCGTACCTGCTTCGCGGCCTCGAGATTTCGAGGCCGAATCAAGTTTGGGCCACCGACATCACGTACATCCCGATGAAGACCGGCTTCTTGTACTTGGTCGCGATCATGGACTGGTATTCGCGGCGCGTGTTGGCCTGGCGGCTGTCCAACACGCTCGATTCGACCTTCTGCGTGGACGCGCTCGAAGAGGCGCTGGCGCACTTCGGACCGCCCGCGATCTTCAACTCGGACCAAGGCTCGCAGTTCACCGCCGAAGCCTTCACCAAGCCTCTGCGCGAGCGCGGAATCGCCATCAGCATGGACGGCAAGGGGCGGTGCATCGACAACGTGTTCGTCGAACGTCTCTGGCGTTCGCTGAAATACGAGGAGGTATACTTGCACGTCTACGACACGGTGCAGGAAGCCCGGACCGGCATCGGCCGCTACATCGACTTCTACAACGAGAAACGACCCCACCAGGCGCTGGGCTACCAGACTCCCGTCGCCTTCTACCGCAGCCTGACTCATCGCGCTGCATGACGCGCTCGCGTCCCACACCCATCCACAACCTCATCCCCAAGTTGTCAGTCTCCCCCGGCCCCCTCATCCTGCTACCTGTTACCGGATGTTCGCTATTGACAATTGCCAATGCCTTGACGTAAAAGACAACATCACTATCACTTATTCCAATACCCAAGCAGAGGCAGAGAGCAGGCCTCTCTTACAGCGACCCATTCGCTGGTCCGAACAAGGGGTCCACTTCACCGATCCGGCTCGTGGTCGCGCGCGCGACGTACAAGGAGACGAACGAAGCAACGGGCGAGACGACGTTCGAGACGGTCGCTGCACCGAAAGAGGTCGTACGTCGAAGTCTCTTGGCGCCTTCGATGGTGGCGCACATTCTCTACACGAAGTACGGCCTTGGCCTTCCGTTCTATCGACAGGAGGAAAAGCTGCGGCGCGAGGGCGTCGAGCTCGACCGCGGAACGATGTGCCGCTACGCCGAAGATGTCGGAGCGACGCTCGGTGCGGTCGTGATGGCCGCTGCGAAGGAGGCCAAGGAGACGGCGTTCTGCCTCTCCACGGACGCGACGGGCATCGCGATCCAGCCGGCGCCATTGGCCGA
>DATEMX010000814.1:0-2168 GCA_035275365.1 Polyangiaceae bacterium
AGGCCGTCGCCTACATTTCGGCGGCCATCATGGAAGGGGCGCGCGAGGGCCGCTCGGTGGCCGAGCTCATGGCGCTCGGCACGACGCTCCTCGGCGAGGGCGAGGTCATGGACGGCGTCGCCGATCTCATCTCCGAGGTGCAAGTCGAAGCGACGTTCCCCGACGGCACGAAGCTCGTCACCGTTCACCATCCCATCCAGAGCCGCGCGGTGGTGCCTCCCCCCGGCGAGGTGCTGGTGGAGCCCGGCGAGGTCACGCTCAACGCGGGGCGCGCGACGTGCGTCGTCAGCGTCGCCAACAGCGGCGACAGGCCCATTCAGGTCGGCTCGCACTATCACTTCTACGAAACGAACTCCGCGCTCGTCTTCGACCGCACGAAAGCTCGCGGGCGCCGTCTCAACATCGCCGCGGGGACGGCCGTGCGCTTCGAGCCGGGCCAAACGCGCGAGGTCGAGCTCTGCGACTACGCGGGCGAACGCCGGGTCTTCGGTTTCCGCGGAGAGATCATGGGCGCCTTGGAAGGTGACGAGAAATGACCAAGCTCGATCGACGCGCCTACGCAGACATGTACGGCCCCAGCACCGGCGACCGCATTCGCCTCGGCGACACCGATCTCGTCATCGAAATCGAGAGCGACGCTGCCATCTTCGGTGAGGAGGTAAAATTCGGCGGGGGCAAAGTCATTCGCGACGGCATGGGGCAGAGCCAGCGCACAGGTCTCGATGTCGCCGACACGGTCATCACCAACGCCGTCATCCTCGATCACTGGGGCATCGTCAAGGGTGACATCGGCATCAAGGGCGGGCGCATTTCGCGCATCGGCAAGGCCGGAAATCCCGACGTGCAGCCGGGCGTCGACATCGTGATAGGTCCCGGCACGGAGATCATCGCCGGCGAAGGGCTCATCGCCACGGCCGGCGGGATCGACTCGCACATCCATTTCATCTGCCCGCAGCAATGCGAAGAAGCCCTCATGTCGGGCGTCACCACGATGATCGGCGGCGGCACCGGCCCCGCGGCGGGCACCAACGCGACGACCTGCACGCCCGGCGCTTGGAACGCGGCCATGATGCTGCGCGCGACGGACGCCATCGCCATGAACATCGGGCTCCTCGGCAAGGGCAACGCGAGCGTGGCCGAAGGGCTGGAGGAACAGCTCATGGCCGGGTGCATGGGGCTGAAGCTCCACGAAGATTGGGGCACGACGCCGGCGGCCATCGACTGCTGCCTCTCGGTGGCCGAGCAGCACGACGTTCAAGTCGCCATTCACACCGACACCCTCAACGAGTCGGGCTTCGTCGAAGACACCATCGCGGCGTTTCGCGGGCGCGCCATCCACACCTACCACACCGAGGGGGCCGGCGGAGGGCACGCGCCCGACATCATCAAGGCTTGCGGCGTGGCGCACGTGCTGCCGTCGTCGACGAACCCCACGCGCCCCTACACGGTGAACACCATCGACGAGCACCTCGACATGCTCATGGTCTGCCACCACCTCGACCCCAGCATCCCCGAAGACGTGGCCTTTGCCGAGTCGCGCATTCGTCGCGAGACCATTGCGGCCGAGGACATCCTCCACGACATGGGCGCCTTCAGCATGATTTCGTCCGACTCGCAGGCCATGGGGCGCGTGGGCGAGGTGGTGACACGCACCTGGCAAACAGCGCACAAGATGAAGGTCCAGCGCGGCGCCCTCGCCCAAGACAGCGCGCGAAACGACAACTTTCGCGCCAAGCGATACATCGCCAAATACACCGTAAACCCCGCGCTCACGCACGGTGTCGCCCACGAGGTGGGCTCGCTTTCGCCCGGCAAGCTGGCCGACATCGTCCTTTGGCGCCCCGCGTTTTTCGCCACCAAGCCTTCGCTCGTCATCAAGGGCGGTCTCATCGTGGCCGCTCCCATGGGCGACGCCAACGCGTCGATCCCGACGCCGCAACCCGTGCATTACCGCAACATGTTCGGCGCATTCGGGGGCGCGCGCGCGGCAACGAGCCTCACGTTCGTCTCGCAGGCCGCCGAGCGATCCGGATCGCTCATGCGCCTCGGACTCGGAAAGCGCCTCTCGGTCGTGCGCGGCACGCGCCACCTCCGCAAGAAAGACCTCATCCACAACGACCTCTTGCCCCACATCGAGGTCGACGCACAAACTTACCAAGTGAGGGCCG
>DATEMX010000815.1:0-4494 GCA_035275365.1 Polyangiaceae bacterium
CGAGCTTGCGGCAGACGATGGGGTCGTCGATGCAATACGGGAGCACGGTGAAACCTTCGGCGACGAGGATCTTGGCCGCCGCGAGCGTGGCCTCGTTGTCCGGAAAGAGCGTCTTCGCGTCGCCGATGACTTCGAGCTTCACCATATCGGACAGCCCGAGCTCGCGCGCGAGCCGACACGTGCGCACCGCTTCTTCCGCCGTGGAGCACCCCGCGGTGTTCGGCAATAGCTTGAAGCGGCCCGAAGTGAGCAGCGACATGAGCGAGCCCTCGCCGCGATCCTGGAGGTTGACGCGGCGGAGGGCCACCGTCACGAGCTCGGCCCCCGCCGCGAGGACGGCGCTGGCCGTTTCGTTCGTGTCTTTGTATTTGCCCGTGCCCACGATGAGGCGCGAGCGGAAGGCGTGCCGACCGATGACGAGAGAATCGTCGCTCATGCCGAGAGGCTTAGCTTTTCGGCTCGATCCTGACAAGCGGCGGCCGCTCGCGCCGGCGTAAACCCCTTCCAACGCCGGTGCATCCAGAGCCATTGCGACGGGCTCTCGCGCACGAACGCTTCGAGTCTCACCGCCACCTCCCGCGTCGTCGACGAGACCCAGTCGCGGCCCGCGGCCTTCGCGGACGGAGGCCTCGCGACGAGGGGGATATCGACCACGTGCCGCCCGTCGGTTTCGCGGCGCCCCAGAGCAAGCACCAGCGGCACCCCCGCGCGCGCGGCGATGAGCGCCGCCATGCGATCGCATCGGGCCGTCGCGCCGAGAAAGCGGACCGACGTCACCGCCGACGACCGCTCGGGCGCCTGGTCGACGAGGACGGCGACGCTCCGTCCTGCGGCAAGCGCGCGCACCGCCTCGGCGAACATGTTCGGCCCCGAGACGAGCTCGATTCCCCGCTCGGCTCGCGAACCTTGCCAGAAGCGATCGAGCCACGCGACGCGCAGACGCTTGGTGAGCACCGTAAGCGCGAGGTGCTCTTCTGCCGCGGCGCAGGCGACGAGGTCCCAATTTCCCGTGTGCGCCGTGGCGATGACGATGCCCTTGGCGCCGCGCGCGCCGACACCGAGGCCGCGTAAGACGGCCCCCGCGCGCTCGCTCAATCCTACGACCCCGCCGAGGTCGCCGCGCCGGCCGACCATCCACAGAAATTCGAAGATGGCGGTGCCTAGCGACGCGTACATGGCTCGCGCCGCGGCGCGCGGTAAGGCGATGCCAGCGCGCCGCATGGCGCGTTCGACGTGCGCTCGGCGGATCCGTAAGATCGATCCGGCGAAGAGACCGAGGAGCGCCCCTAGCCACGCCAGCGAGCGCCAAGGCAGGAGCGCCACTGCGCGGGCCAAAGGCAGCATCGTCTCAGGCGAAGCCGGCCTTGCGCGATTGTGTGGGGGTCCCCTCGGCCGCGGCCGCAAAGAGGTCTTCGAGCGCGAGGAGGTAGATCTCGCCCTTCACGGTGCGGGCACGCATGAGGCCGGACTTCACGAGGACCGCTTCGACGCGCGGCACCGTGAGCTGCACGCCCTGGTGAGCCGCATAGAGCGTGAGCGCGCGGCCATCGGGAAATGTCGACCACCCGTCTTTCTCGGTCTTGGCGGAGATCTGCTCGAGAATCGCGGCAAGGTGTTCTTCGGTCATGGTCCGCGAAAGTTACGCTCCCCTTCCCCCGGCGCAAACACAAAATGGAAGAACTGCTGGTAGAGTAGCCGCGAGGTCGGCCCGCGCGGCCTTTGCCCAACCGCATGTCAGAGCCCAGCGAGACACGTAGAACCTTCGCCCACCACGAGCACATCGTGGTCGACCACCTGGCCAAGCGGTACGGCAAAAAAGACGTCCTCAAGGACATCAACCTCGTGATCCCCCGCGGACAAACCACGGTGATCTTGGGGGGTTCGGGCGCCGGCAAGACGACGCTCCTGCGCCTGCTCATCGCCCTCGATCAGCCGACGAGCGGCCATATCTACGTCGACGGCGACGACATCGTGGGGCAGGGCGACGTGGAGCTCAACCAGATCCGGCGCAAGTTCGGCATGGTGTTCCAGTATGCGGCGCTGCTCGACTCGATGACCGTGCTCGACAACGTCGCTTTTCCCCTCCGCGAGCACACGAAGATGCCACCCCGCGAGGTCAACGACGCCGTCTCCGAGAAGCTCGGCCTGCTCGGGCTAAAAGGCACCGAGGAGCTCTTTCCTTCGGAGCTCTCCGGTGGCATGCGCAAGCGCGTCGGCTTGGCGCGCGCGCTCATGTTGAAGCCAGAGATCCTCATCTACGACGAGCCTACGAGCGGCCTCGATCCGACGACGTCGCGCATGGTCGATGATCTCATCGAGCAGATGCGCGGGATATTCAACGTCACCAATGTCGTCATCTCGCACGACATGGCGAGCACCTTCCGCATCGCGCACCACGCATGCCTCTTGGTCGACGGGCGTATCGCCGCTGTCGGCAGGCCCGACGAGCTCGTGAGCGGCGGGAGCGAGGCCGCCAAAAAATTCATCGAAGCATCCGGCGTCGACGTCGCTACCATCTCGCGACCCACGAGCTAAATGAGGGCCCTACCCCACGCGGCTCGCTTCGCTCGCTACGGAGAGCGTCGGCGAATCGCGAACACGGATTGACTGCCATGAACCCATCCACGCCCCCCTCATCGAAATCGCGCGTCCGGCTCGGAAGCGTGCCCGACGATCCGGGGGCGGGCCTCGAGTTCGTGCAAGAGCGCCTCGCCCTCTTCGGCAAGAGCGTCGCTTGGATCTGCGGTGCGTTCGTGGTCCTGGCCGTCGTTTTGGCGGTGGCCGGCGTCAATCCCTTCTTTCAGCCCGGTCGCGCGAGCCAGCTCGTCGCCGCGGCCATCTCGATCGGTGTTTGGCTCGTCGCCAGGCAAAAGCGCCCCCTTTCGGCCATGGCGCTCATGGGGCTCGACAGCTTGGGCACGCTCGGGACCTGCATCTGTCTCGTCGTCATGGGCCATCAATACGCGCTGACGCGCCCGTGGGGCGTCTTCGCGGGGACGCTCGCCGTCTTCCACGTCGTCATGGCTCGGGCCATCATCATCCCCAGCACGCCGAAGCGCACGCTGGGCATCACGGCGTTCTCGTTTTTCGGGCTCGTCGTCTCCACTCGGCTCTTGCCTCCGCAACCCGGCATGCCCTCCGGTGAGCTCATGCGTTGGGTCGCCTTGCTCGGCCCGCTCACATGGTCGTCGACGGGCACCGCGCTCGCCACGCTGGCCTCGCAAGTCATCTACGGGCTTCAAGAGAAGGTCATGGAGGCTCGCCAGCTCGGACAATACACGCTCGAGGAGAAAATCGGCGCGGGCGGCATGGGCGAAGTCTATCGGGCCAGACACGCCATGCTCCGGCGTCCCACCGCGATCAAGCTGCTCGCCGGCGAGGTCTCCTCCGCCCAGCTTTCACGCTTCGAGAAAGAAGTGCAGCTCACCGCGCTCCTCACGCACCCCAACACGATCTCCATCTACGACTACGGCCGCACCCCCGAAGGCACGTTTTACTACGCCATGGAGCTCCTCGAAGGGCTCACGCTCGAAGAGCTCGTGGAAGGCCACGGTCCGCAGCCGCCGGGGCGCGTCATTCGCGTGCTCGCGCAAGCTTGCGGCGCGCTCGACGAAGCCCACAACGCGGGGCTCATTCATCGCGACATCAAGCCCGCCAATATTTTCTTGTGTCAGCGCGGGGGCATGCCCGACGTCGTCAAAGTGCTCGACTTCGGCCTCGTCAAGCAGCTCGAGAGCGATGGCGAAGTCCAGCTCAGCAACGTCAACTCGGTCATCGGCACGCCGCTCTACATGCCGCCCGAGGCCATCTTGTCGCCCGACAAGATCGACCGGCGCAGCGATTTGTACGCGCTCGGCGCCGTCGGATACTTCCTGCTCTCTGGCGTGCCCGTCTTCACGGGCAAGAGCATCGTCGAAGTGTGCAGCCAGCACCTGCACAGCGAGCCCGTTCCCCCTTCCGAACGCGTCACCGAGCCCGTTCCCCCCGATCTCGAAAAGCTCGTACTGCGGTGCCTCGCCAAGGATCCGGCGGCGCGCCCCGCATCGGCCCACGAGCTCTTGACCGCCCTTCGCGACTGCACCGACGCCGACTCCTACGGTGACCTCGAAGCCAGAACGTTTTGGCAGACCCGGCAGAAGCCCAACAAGGCGAAAACCTCCAGCGACGAAAAGCAGCGCACCGTCGTGGTCGACCTCGAGCAGCGCCTGGCGACGCTCGGCGCACGTTCGGGATCTTGACGCACGATCTTGACGTACCTTCAGGCGACGGCGCGCGCCGCCTCGTCGAGGCGCACGAAGCGGTAGCCTGCATCTTTCAGGGTCGTGACGACGGCCGTCAACGCTTCGAGCTTGCGCGCGTGCGCGACTCTCACGTCAGGCTGGTGCGGAGCCAAGTCTTCGAGGCCGTCGGCGGTGTCGAGCACGTCGATGCCGTGGAGCTCGAGGTTCACGAGGGGCTCGCCGATGACCATGCGCGTGAGTTGCTTGGCGATGA
>DATEMX010000816.1:0-6547 GCA_035275365.1 Polyangiaceae bacterium
GCTTCCGCCGTCGCGTTCGGCAACGTGAAGGCACTGCGCGGCAAGCTCGAGCAGGCGCTTGCGCGGCTCGGCCCCGAGGTCGCGGCGACGGCCGACGACGAGCTCGACGTTTTCGCGCGTCTGCACGGGTGGAAGCATCGCGTCTACCGCGGCGACGACCTGGCTCGGCTGCTCATCGGTGCCAGACGCGTGCAACGCGTTTCGGGGTCACTCGGCGCGCGCTTCGCCGACGATCTTGCTCGCGAAGGGTCGCTCCGCCCGGCGCTCATTTCGTTTACGGCCGCGATTCGCCACGCGGGCGGTCTCGATCGCAGCGCCGCCGACGGCCGGCGCGGAAGCGCCCACATTTTGGCCGACCCATCGGGGTCGAGCGGCTGCAAACGCCTTCTTTTGTACTTGCGATGGATGATCAGGCCCGACGACGGCGTCGACATGGGTCTCTGGCAGGTTTCGGCCCGCGTTCTTTTGGTTCCGGTCGATACCCACATCCACAAGCTCGGGAGAAATCTCGGCTTCACCAAGCGCAAAAACCTGAGCTGGCAGACAGCCGAGGAGATCACGTCACCCCTTCGGCAGCTCGACCCGCGCGATCCCGCCAAGTACGATTTTGCCCTTTGCCACATGGGAATGCTGCAGCGTTGCCCGTCTCGCCGCGACGCCGTCCGCTGCCAGGGATGCGGCGTCAAACCCGTCTGTCGCCACTGGTCCGGCTGACGAACTTCGAGAAACCCATTGCAGACGGCGCTATGCAGGAGAAAGTCGCCGTGAGAACCTCTATCATCCCGTGGACATGTCCGTAGGCAACGTGTTCTCGCTCGACGCCGTCCGCACCGATGGCTGGTTCGAGCGCATCGGCGAAGGCATCGGCAGTTTCCAGGCGCTCTGTGAGATCGTCGGCGAACGCTTCTTTGCGTTCTCGATGATCACGGGGGCTCGCATCACCGCCGTGACGGTCGATCGCCGCAACCCCGACAACACCCTCGTCGATTTCACGGTCGGCGTCGGTGGCCCCGACGATCCTCCCGCCGACACCCAGCGGCTCACGTTGGCTGATTTTCGCCGTCGTCTCGTGGGCGCTCTGCTCACCGACGAGATGGGCGCGCCGCCACCCACGCGCGAGACCGATCTCGAGGGTATCCAGCTCTTCATCGGCGTCAGGTATCTGCTCCTCGCGCCGCTCTACGGGTACAGCCTGCGGCAGATAGCCGTGAGTGACCACGCCGCCGAGCTTTCGCTCGTGCGCGACGGCATCGACGAAAAATTCGACCTCGAAACGTTCCGCATCCGCATTCGTGCGCACGTGCGCGACGAGCTCGACCGTGTTGCCAGCGGCAACCGCGGCGCCATCGATCTCGGGCGCGTGGCCGACGCGGAGACCGCCGCGCTGGCGGGCGAAGACGCCAAAGTGCTGAGCCTGCTCGGCGCTTGGCCCGCACCGCTCGCCATCTTCCTGCGCACACCCGAGGGGCAGATGCTCGCGGCCGAACCTCGCGCGCTCATCGCCAAGGGCCTCGGCCTCCTCGGCACGGCCTGCGTTCGCCTGGGCGACGTCGCTCAGGGCGAGGAGATCTTTCGCCTTGGCATCCAATACGCGCAAGATGGCGCGGCGGCAGCCGACATTTTCCACCGTCTCGGCGAAGCGCTGATGGACGACCAACGCCCGGCGGAGGCCATCGGCCCCCTAAGGCGCGCCATCGCGCTCGGCGGCGATCCACGCATTCTTTGGCCGGCGCTCAGCCGGGCCTTTTGCCGGCGCGGCCGGTTCGTTGCGGCCGTAGGGGCGGTCCGCGAAGCACTCACCGCGGGCGCCAACGAAACCGAGATGGCCGAAGAGCTGCGGCAGCTCGAAGGCGCGCTCGGCCCCCGGCTCACGGCTTGGAGGGCGCTCCTCGCCAACGCCGGAGCTTCCCCGCATCCACCCGAGGCGTCTCCCAAGGTTTAAGAGTAGCGGGTCCCCCACGATCGGTAGTGAGTATCGGGCACAGTAGTGCTAGAAGCCAGGCCGAGGCGTGCTTTCGGGCACTTACCTCTCCTCCGCTAGAAACTCGGAGTCCCTCACGATGCTCTCGACCTACGTACCCCTGTTCATGCTCTTTCTCGCCGGCGGCGCGCTCACGCTGCTCTTCTTCATCGTCACTCCGCTGCTCGGGAAGAAGAACCCGAACCCCGAGAAGATGCTCCCCTACGAGTGCGGGAGCGAGACCACTGGCGGCAGGCACGTCAAGCTCTCGGTAAAATTCTATCTCACCGCGATCCTCTTCGTGATCTTCGACGTCGAAGCGGTGTTCATCTACCCGTGGGCCATTCAATTTCGAACGCTCGGGTGGGCGGGTCTCATCAGCATGTTGGGGTTCCTCGCGACCCTGGCCCTTGCCCTCGTTTACTGCTGGAAGAAAGGAGCTCTCGAGTGGGAGAAATAAAACCTGCGACAACGACCCGCGTCTTCGAAGGCGGCGATCAAGGCTTCGCCACGACGAGGCTCGACGCGATGCTCGGCTGGGCGCGCAAATACTCGCTCTTCATGTACCCGTTCGTCACCGCTTGCTGCGGCATGGAGTTCTTCTCCATGACGAGCCCGCGTTACGACGTCTCTCGCTTCGGGGCCGAGGCGCCGCGCTTCTCGCCGCGCCAGGCCGATCTCCTGTGGGTCGTCGGCACCATCAGCCAGCGGCAAGCGCCCGCGCTCAAGCGCATCTACGAGCAAATGCTCGACCCCAAGTGGGTGCTCGCGTTCGGCACGTGCGCTTCGTGCGGCGGCTTCTACGACAACTACACGACGCTCGCGGGCATCGACAAAATCGTCCCCTGCGATATCTACATTCCCGGGTGCCCGCCTCGCCCGGAAGCCGTGTTCGACGGGCTCTTGCTCCTGCAAGACAAGATCGCGCGCGGCGACCGCACGCCCGGCGTCGTGAAGCCCCGCGAAGATCCGGCCACGGCCGAGGGGCTCGTTCAGCTCCACACCAAGATCAAGGCACCCGCATGAGCCGGAAGCTCATCGAGATCCTGAAAGAGCGGTTCGGCGCCGAGGTGCTCGAAACCAAGAGCGAGCACGGCGACGAAACGGCCGTCGTCGAGGCCCGCGCCTGGGGCAAGGTCGCCAAGTTTCTCCGCGAAGACCCGCGGTGCGAAATGGACATGATGGTCGACCTCTGCGCGGTCGACTATCCGAATCGCGAGCCGCGCTTCGAAGTCGTGATGCACCTGCACTCGATCCGGTTGAATCACCGCCTCAGGTTGAAGGCGCGCGTCGGCGACTCCGAGGGCGACCATGCCGAGCTCGAGAGTGTCACCTCGGTTTGGTCGGGCGCCAATTGGTTCGAGCGCGAGACGTTCGACATGATGGGCATCGTCTTCACCGGTCACCCCGATCTCCGGCGTATCCTCATGTACCCGGAGTTCGTGGGTCACCCCCTGCGCAAAGATTACCCCGCCGACAGGATTCAACCGCTCGTCCCCTTCCGCGAAGGTTACGAAAAGCTCCCGCCCTTCGACCATTTCGAAGGCATGAGCTTTGGCCGCCAAGTGTTCCGGTCGGGAAAGGTCGACTGATGGAGCCTATCGATCAGGAACTCGAAGAGGGCGAGCTCGAGCTGCCGAGCCAGCCCATGAGCCTCAACATGGGCCCGTCGCATCCCGCGATGCATGGCACCGTTCGTATCGTGATGGAGCTCTCGGGCGAGACCATCACCAAGGCCGACGTCCAAATCGGCTACTTGCACCGCGGCTTCGAGAAGATGTGCGAGCGCGGCAACTGGACGCAGGTCTTTCCGTACGTCGATCGCTGCAACTACGCCTCGCCCATGCTCAACAACGTGGGATTCGCGCTGGCGGTCGAGAAGCTCCTCGGCGTTACCGTGCCCGAACGATGTCAATACTACCGCGTCGTCTTGGGCGAGCTCGCGCGCATCGCCGATCACCTCACGAGCCAGGGCGCGATGGCCATGGAGCTCGGCGCCTTCACGCCGATGCTTTGGTTCATCAAGGGCCGCGAGATGATCTACGACATCATGGAAGAGGAAACAGGCGCTCGCCTCACGCACAGCTTCGGCCGCGTGGGCGGGATGGCCAAGCCTCCCAGCGATCATTTCAAGCCGATGGTCGCCCAGGTGCTCCCCCGCGTGCTCTCGATCCTCGGCGAGGCCGAAGCGCTGCTCCTGCAGAACCGCATCTTCATGGATCGGCTGCAGGGTGTCGGGAAAATCTCGGCCGCCGACGCCATCGCGCTCGGGTGGACGGGCCCTTGCTTGCGAGCGACGGGCGTGCCCTACGACGTTCGCAAGGCGCATCCGTACCTCGTGTACGACCGGCTCGCGTTCGACATCCCCGTGGGCCAAGAAGGTGACAACTGGGACCGTTTCATGGTGCGCATCGAAGAAATCCGCCAAAGCGTGCGGATCATCGAGCAAGCGTTGGAGCAGATGGCCGACCAGGGTCCGGTCAACGTCGACGATCCGCGCATCGTGCTGCCGCCCAAAGACGAGGTCTACTCGACGATCGAGGGCACCATTCAGCACTTCAAGATCGTGATGGAGGGCATCAAGGTGCCCGCCGGTGAGGCATACGGCTACACCGAAGGTTGCAACGGTGAGCTCGGCTTCTACCTCGTCTCCGACGGCAGCGGCACGCCCTACCGCGTGCGCATTCGGCCCCCGTGCTTCGCCATCACTGCCGGCCTCGGCGGTCTTGTCACGGGCCTCATGATCCCCGACGTCGTTCCCACGTTCGGCTCCCTCAACATGATCGGGGGCGAGTGTGACCATTGATCCCTGCTACGTAGCGAGCTCCACATGCCGACATTCAAACTAGACGGACGCGAAATCCCCTTCGAAAAAGGGGACACCATCATCCGAGCCGCGCACCGGATGGGGATCGACATCCCGCACTATTGCTGGCATCCCGGCCTCAGCGTCGCGGCCAATTGCCGCATGTGTCTCGTCGAGATCGCGCCGCCGCCGGGCCAGAGGCCCATGCAGCTCGATATCCTCGAGTGGGACGCCGAGAAACACGACTACGTCGTCGCCAAGAAGCCGAAGCTGCAACCGGCGTGTCAGATCGCGGTCGCCGAAAACATGGAAGTGAAGAGCGAGTCGTCGCCCGAGGTCGAGAAGGCGCGCTCGCAGGTGCAAGAGCTCTTGCTGTTGAACCATCCGGTCGATTGCCCCATCTGCGATCAAGCCGGCGAATGTCGCCTGCAAGACTATTGGCTGGAGCACCAGGGCACCAAGAAGCGCATGCGCGACGAGCCGGTGCACAAGCCGAAGGCCGTCGTGTTCGGCCCCACCATCGTCTACGACGCCGAGCGCTGCATCGTGTGCACGCGGTGCGTCCGCTTCTCGGCCGAAATCGCGAAAGACCCCGTCTTGGACGAGCGCCAGCGCGGCAACCTCACCGAGATCGTCGTGTCGCCGGGTCGCCTGCTCGATCACGACTACACGCTCATGACGGAGCACGTTTGCCCCGTGGGCGCCCTCACGAGCTCCGATTTCCGCTTCAAGGCGCGCGTTTGGTTTTTGCGTTCGGCCCGCACGCTGTGCATGGGCTGCGCGACCGGTTGCAACGCCTACCTCGACTACGACCCGCGCACGATGACCCCGCATCGCCACCGCCCTCGCGAGAACATGGCCGTCAACCAATACTGGATGTGCGACGAGGGCATGCTCTCGTATACGCGCGTCACGGGCGATCGGCTCCTCGAGGCGCGCATCGCGGGCCGCCCTTCGACGTTCGAGGCGGCGCTCGCCGAAGTCAAGCGCCTCTTCGCCGGCGTGCCGAAAGAGTCGATCGCCTGCGTTCTTTCGGCGCAGCACTCCTATGAGTCGAACTTCGCGCTCGTCGAGCTCGCCTCCAAGTTCATCGGGACGACCGCGCTCTTCACTTCCGGCAAGCCGAAGGGCAAGCGCGACGACATCCTGATTCACGAGGACAAAAATCCGAACACGCTCGGCGTGAAGAAGCTCGCGCCCTCGGCGCGCCCCTTCGATCAGCTCCTCGAGGGGCTCCTCACGGGGACCTACACGCACGTGATCGCGCTCGGCACCGATCTGCCCGGCCAGCCGGAGCTCCTCGAAGCGCCGCTCTCGCGCGCGGCGGCCATCGTCACCATGGCGTCGCATGACGGGCCGTTCGTGCGTCGCGCCAGCGTGGCGTTGCCGGCGAGCACCTGGGCCGAGACCGAAGGCACCTACATCAACTCACGCGGCATGGCCCAGCGCAGCGAGCGCGCCATCGATCCGAAGGGCGAGTCGCGTCCAGCTTGGGAGCTCGTGGCGCTCGTCGGCCGAACGCTCGGCTACGCCACCGAGTGGAAGAAGCTCAAGGCCGTGCGCCGCGAGATGGAACCTGAAGCCTCTGCTCCGGCCGATCGCCCCGTAGGAGCTTAGAGACCATCATGGACGGCTACACCATCCTCTTTAGCGCCCTCAAGATCCTGCTGGTGCTCCTGTTCGTCATCAACACCGCCGCCCTCTTGACGTGGGGCGAGCGGCGGCAGAGCGCGATGATTCAGGACCGCATCGGTCCGAACCGCGCGGTCATCTACGCGCCG
>DATEMX010000817.1:0-4013 GCA_035275365.1 Polyangiaceae bacterium
CTTCAGCAAGTGGCGCTGGGTGGGTGTCGCATTCTCGGAGACCTTCGAGGCGATGGTCGCCGGTCTGCAGGGAGCTCTCTGGACTCTCGGTGGTGTGCCGCGTGTCTGGCGTAGCGACAATCTATCAGCCGCCACTCACCAGTTGCCCGAGGGGGGACGTGAGCTCAATCGACGATACGCCGGCGTGCTCACGCACTACGGCGCGTCGTCGACGCGGATCGAGCCGGGCGAGTCGCATCAAAACGGCGTGGCCGAGAAAGCGCACGATCTTCTCAAGTCTGCGCTTCGCCAAGCGCTGGTCTTGCGTGGTAGCTCCGACTTCGAGAGCGTGCCAACCTACGAGCAGTTCGTTCGTCAAGTTGCCGCGACCGTCCAAGCCGACAAGGTCGCGACACGACTCGACGAGGAGCGCGGACAATTGGGGCCTCTCCCCGCAACGAGGCTGCCCGACTACACGCCGTTCAAGGCGACGGTGCGCAAGTGGAGCACGATTCACTTCGGTGGCCGCACGTATTCTGTGCCGTCGCGCCTCATCGACTGCGAGGTCGATGTTCATCAATACGCCGAAGCCGTGGAGGTCCTTTACCGCGGCAAGCTCATCGAGCGTATGACGCGTCTTCGCGGTGATCGGGTGCACCGCATCGACTATCGTCACGTCATCTGGTCGCTTGTCCGAAAGCCAGGAGCATTCGCTCGTTATCGATATCGAGAGGAACTCTTTCCGTCGCTCGTGTTCCGTCGGGCGTTCGACGCGCTGGTGGATGCGCGAGGAGAACGCGCCGACATCGAATATGTCCGCATCTTGCACCTCGCCGCGAGCACCATGCAGGCCGACGTCGAGTGTGCGCTCGAGCTACTCCTCGGCCGCGGTGAACGCCCCGACTACGCCGCGGTCAAAGGACTGGCTGCGCCGGAGAAACCGACCATTCCGGAACTACGCATCCCGCTGCCTGATCTCGCCGAGTACGATCGGCTTCTCGCGGGAGGCGCGTCGTGAGCACCATCACCTTCACGCCCGAGATGGCCGTGCGGCTTCGCGAACTTCTCACCCGCTTCAAACTCCCAACGTTCGCGGCCGAGGTGGTTCAGCGGCTCACGCAAGCGGGCCACGACGAGGCGCTGCCGACGCTGCTGGAGGTGCTCGAGGCTGAGCTCGACGAGCGCGGGCAACGCCGGTGCGAACGACTGCTCAAAGCATCCCATCTGCCTCCGGGCAAAACCTTCGAGACGCTCGAAGACGCGCGTTTGCCGAGGATCGTCGTCGCCAAGCTTCGCGAGCTCGCCAACGGCGACTTCCTCGACAGAGCCGACAACGTCCTTTGCTTTGGACTCCCAGGCCGAGGAAAGACACACGCGGCAGCGGCGCTCGGCCACGCCCTCGTTCGTCGCGGGCGCTCCGTCCTCTTCATGCCGACGTTTCGTCTCGTGCAGGATCTGCTCGTTGCCAAACGAGACCTCGCGCTGCCTCGCGCGCTGCAGCGGCTCGATGCCTACGATCTGCTCGTGCTCGACGACATCGGCTACGTCCAACAAAGCGCCGACGAGGTCGAGGTGCTCTTTACTCTCATGGCCGAGCGTTACGAACGGCGTTCCTTGCTCATCACCAGCAATCTCGTCTTCGGTGAATGGGATCGGATCTTCAAGAACCCCATGACCACCGCCGCAGCGATCGACCGGCTCGTGCACCACTCCGTCATCCTCGAGTTCAACGGAAAGAGCCGACGAGCGGAAGTGGCCGAAGAACGCTCCCGTGCCGGCGACGACCCCGCCGACCCGCCGGCCAAAAAGCGCTGACACAAACGACAACTACGACGACAACTACCCAGGCCACGACAATTACCCCATCAGATGCGCCCTCTCTCTACCAACCACCAGACCACGGCGACGGCGCGGCGTCGGGTCACCCACTTGGCAACGACCGGCAAGAATAGTTGGGTGATGCCTGGAGGTACCCATGGATCCATAAGGTGAGAATCCTGAAGCGGTAACAAGATCGAAGCCGCATAGCTTGGGTGGCGCCGGCGTGGGAAATCCCGACGGCGAAGCCCACCGACAAAGCCCTGCTTGGCAGGGTGAGCGAGTGTGCGGGCCGCAACGACGAGTGAACGTCCAGTCGAGGCCCCGTCAACTGAAGAACCGAGCGCCGAGCCGCCTCAATTACGGCGAAGGCAGCAGGAACTCCCGAAACCGATCTGCGAGGGTGCCACTCGGCGGGGTAGAGGACGGCGGCACGCACACAAGGCCATGGGTTGAAACAGGGAAGGGCTCCTCGCCCCGCGGAGAAAGCCTGCGGAAGCAAGGTAGTCGCGCGAGCCGAGAGGTGAAGTGCGACGAAGGCGAGAGCCCGGCGGATGGGTCCGTAGGAGCGATGAAGCGGGGTAACGCCCGCAGAGCAAAGGGGCCCTACCGGAGGCACTCGGAGCAAGAGGCGAGGCAGGAGCGGGATGACAAAGCCCACCATCAGTCTGCAGGAGCTTCGAGCGAAGATAGGCCATCGGGCGAAGTCCGCCCCTGCGCACCGTTTCTGGGGCCTGCACGTCCACCTCGTGAAGTTCGATACGCTCGAAGCGGCGTACCTGGAGGCCAAGCGCAACAACGGCGCTCCCGGTGTCGACGGCGAGACATTCGAGCAGATCGAGGAGCGCGGCCGTCGCGAGTTCCTCGACGAACTCGCGGCAGAACTGCGCGCGGAAGTGTACCGACCCAAAGCGTATCGCCGAAGAGAGATTCCCAAGGAGGGCGGCAAAGTCCGCGTGATCTCGATCCCAGCGATCCGAGATCGCGTGGTCCAAGGCGCGCTCCGGCTCATCCTGGAACCAATCTTCGAGGCCGACTTCTCGGACAGCTCCTATGGAGCCCGGCCGGGACGTTCGGCGCACCAGGCTCTCGGAAAAGTGCGGGAGGGACTGCGCCAGCGTCGTCACCGCGTCGTAGACATCGACTTGTCACGCTACTTCGATACGATTCGGCAAGACCGGATCCTGGAGAAGGTCGCGCGCCGCGTCGTCGACGGCAAGGTGCTCGCGCTGATCAAGCAGTTTCTCAAGAGCACCGGCGAGCGAGGCGTGCCCCAAGGGTCGCCCCTCTCGCCGCTCCTTGCAAACCTGGCGCTGAGCGACCTCGATCACATATTGGATCGAGGCAGCGGCTATATCACCTACGCACGGTACCTGGACGACATGGTCGTGCTCGCACCCGATTCCGAAAAGGGCCGGGCGTGGGCCGGCCGCGCGCTCGAGCGCATCCGCTGCGAGGCGGAGGCGATCGGCGTGTCGCCCAACGAGGAGAAAACGCGGGTCGTCACGATGCCCGGCGATCACGCAGTCTTCGCGTTCCTGGGATTCGAGTTTCGGTGGGTGCCGAGCATGAAGACCAGGTATTGGTATCCGTGCCTGACGCCGCGACCAAAGAAAGTCACCGCTGTCCTTCGGCAGGTGAAGGCGGCGCTCCGCGCCTGCCGACACCTGCCCATCAAGGATGCCGTCGAACGAGTCAACGCGATCGTGCGAGGCTGGGTGAACTACTTCCGCGTCGGCAATTCGAGTCAGGCGTTCGCTAAGGTCAAGCTCCATACCGAACGCAAGGTGAGGCGATTCGCGGCACGACAACGCAAGCGCACGGGATTCGGCTGGAAGCGGTGGAGTAGCGACATCGTATACGGGTCATGGGGTCTGTTCGCGGACTACCGGCTCGTGTACCTCGACGCGAAAGCGCGCACTGGCCGAACGGATGCATAACCCCGATGGATGACGCTTTCGCGGTGAGCCGGATGCGGGAAATCCGCCTGTCCGGTTCGATGTGGCGGGGGCCGGAAACGGAGTGATGGAGGCGCGAGTGAGGCACCGCCAGACGAAAGGGGCGGCAACAGATGGGCTCCTCCTGTACACCACCGCGCCGGCTCCCGACCCGACCGTCGATCAGGTCGATGACGTCGCCGCCATGCGCGAGCGCGCTCTCGCTACAGCCTTCGACGCGCACCCCGAGCGATTCATCAAAGGCCCGCCCAAGGTGCG
>DATEMX010000818.1:0-7524 GCA_035275365.1 Polyangiaceae bacterium
CGCGAGGGTTCTCGAATGCGACGCCGATCCTGGTCCAATACGACTTTCGATTTATGCCTTCACCACGTTCGACGACTGCCACCAGGTGCTTCATCTTGTTGCTTGCCATTTGCATTCCCTTTTTTGTGACCCGCTCTGCGCGGTTCGTTCGCAAAAGGCGGGACCCGGGGCGCTCCTCGGTGATAACGAGCTGCTTTCGCGGGGGGGCCTTTGGGAGGAACCGTCGATAAGCAGAAGCTCGGCACCCGTCAGGGCCGGTAGGTCCCGAGGCGCGCCGCTTTTTCAGGGCCCGCGCGGACGAACCGGGTCAAGAGCAGAAGAAAGGGGAACGACAACGGCGACGAGGTGTCAAAGCACACGAGCGGTGTCCTGTCGGCGGGCAGGAAAATAGGGCAAGCCAAGTCATGGGCAGATCGACATGCGCTTTCTGAGCGGCAAATGAGCTGATTCGGCGCTCTAGCTGCCCAGCGCCCAACCTGCCCTAACGCGGGCAAACGGGCAGGTTCCGCGCTACACCTCACGGATGAAGAAGTCGCCGGGCAAGAAGGGCAAGGCACCCGCGACCGCCCGTGATGCGCGAGCCGCCGGCATGCTGACCCGTGGCGAGGTCGCCCAGCGGCTTGGCTGCGGCATTCACAAGGTGAGAAGTCTCGAGGGGACCGCGCTTCATCCCGAGCGCTTCGGGCACGTTCACGTGTTCGATCCCGCCGAAGTCGATGCGTATGCGAAACGGCGCAGCGTGCCGAAGACGAGCGGCGAGCTGGCGGCACGGGCGTTCGAGATGTTTCGCGACGGCAAGGACTTCCGCGACGTCGTGATCGAGCTTCGCGAGCACCCCGACGTGATTCGAGAGCTGTACGAGAAATATGCGGCCGGCGGGGACGTCATCGTTTCCGCTCGCGCCGCGCGCGAGATCGAGGCGATGGGATTTGGAGGCGAAGGCTACCGACTCAAGGGCGAGGACATCCCGCGATTCTTCAAGAATCTGACAGACTACATCGAGAAGCTGCGCGACGAGCTGAACGAGTTGAGGCTTGCAAGGACGGGCACTTCGAGAGGACCATCGGGTTCGCCGCACCCGTCGTCCTGATCAACGGAGCGCCGGTGCCGACGGTCTACCGCGATCGACTGACGCTCAGCGGATATCGGCAAGTGTCCTGGTACGCTCTCGTCGCCATCGTCGAGCGTGTCGAAGGTGTCTCGCCGCGCGCCGCGACGGCAATTGCGCAAGCGGTCTGGATGTGCGCTCCTCGGCATCCGCACGGACGAGTCGTGTGGTCGAGGGCGGCCGAAGCTGTCAAAGCGCTCCGCGAGTGGTTGGTGTACGTCGAGCCCGAGGCCGCGACCGAAGATCTCATGGGCGCCGTCGAAGCGATCGTGAACGCGCGCGAGCGACTGGACTCGATGCCGTTGCTTCCGGCGAACGACAAGGGGGGCACAAGATCGGGGCGGGCACGCTCGCCAGATCGCACCCCGCTGCCTTCGTACGCGGCGCTCGTGAAAATGGGCGTCGATGTCCTTCGCAGCGAAGGGGTGCCGCTCCGGTCGACGCGCAAGCGCGCAGGGCGTGGCGCTTTCGAGCTCTTGGCCGAGGTTCTCTACTGGGTTTGGCGCAAGCCCGACGTCCGGGCGCGCGAGTTACATCGAAACGCTGGTTCGATCGGCGCTGTGTACTGGCGGGCCAAAAAACTCGAGCGCGGCGGAACGCTCGCGCTGCCCGACTCCGACCATCTATTGGCTCTCGCGAAGACACACGAGACAGACGGGGAGAGCGCGGAACGTTCCGTCATCTGGATCCCGGGTCGTCCGCCCACAACTCGCGGTCGAAATTCGTAGCACGAAAAACGCGAACGGCAAGACGCAGGCGAGTGGCCGTACTTGCACTTGGGCGCGTGTCGACTGCCGCGCACGCTCGGGAAATGAAGCGTAGCCGCGAGCGAAACGATTCTCGCCAGAGTTCGGCGCATGTGCTCGCGGAAGGTCTGCGCAACCACGAAAGGCGCGGCGCCCGCGCTTGCCTCTCCGCGAAGCCCCCATGCCCCTCGGGGTCGGATTCGCCCGACGGGTCGCGTACCCGGGCGAAAGTCGCCGGAAAAAAGCCTTCATGCCGGAGGAGCCAGGCGAATAACGTTGCCGAGTCCCCCGTCTCACGAGACACCGCGTATGACGCGAGCAAGGAGCCGAAGGGGTCCGGGCGAACCGACGAGCTGACCGTGCGGAGCAATCTCGTAAGTCCGTCGACCGTCCTGCCCTGGGAGCGCGAGCTTCTGTTATCCTGCGCGCCTCAGCTTCTCGAAGCGATCTTGGGAGACGGCGAAGATGACGACGACGCAAGCAAGAACGGCCAAAGATAAGATCGTCAACGTGGTCCTGTATCTGCGTGTTTCCACCGAGAAACAGGCAGAGAAGGACCTCTCCATCCCAGCGCAGCGGCGGGAGATGGAAGGGCATTGCAAGCAGCGTGGATATACGATTGTGGGCGAATACGTCGAGGCCGGCGCAAGCGCCCGCGACGATGCTCGACCCGTATTCAAGCGGATGATCGCCGAGGTGCTGACTGATTCGTCGAAGGTGAACGCGATCCTCGTGTTCACGACAAGCCGGTTTATGCGCAATACCTATAAGGCGCAGCTCTACAAAGAAAAACTCCGTCGAGCCGGCGTTCGGGTGATCGCAATCCAGCAACCCGTCTCCGACGACGCACACGGGCACCTGCTCGAGACTGTATTCGAGGCTTTCGATCAGTTCGAAAGCGAGATCAATGGTGTCCGCGTCGGTGCGGCGATGCGGGAGAACGCACGACAAGGGAATTTCAATGGTTCGGTCGCGCCATACGGGTTCCGCGTGGTGAAGACCGAGATCCGTCCCAGTGTTTTTCGAGGCAAGCTCGAGCCGTGTACGGAGGAGATTGCGATCGTCCGCGAGGTTCTCCGCATGTACGTCGCGGGCTCCGGGGCGAAGGGGACCGCGCGAGAGTTGAATCAACGCTGTATCCGTGGCCGGAACGGCAAGCTCTGGACGCGGGATAGTGTGCTTCGCGTGATCTCGGACGAGGCGCTCGTCGGCATCTACTACTGGGGCCGAATGGACGGACGAACAGGACAACCTCGTCCGAAAGAGGAATGGATCGCAACGCCGGTCGCACCGATCGTCGATCGCGAGCTGTTCGATCTCGTTCAGAGGCTCCGGGCCGAGCGTGACCCCGAGAAGCACCCGGGCCGCCAGTCGTCGAGCCCGCTTCTTCTCGCGAGGCTCGTCAAGTGCGGCAAATGCGGAAGTTGCTACACCCTCGAAACGTGCGGCAAGGGATATCGCTACTACAATTGCCGGCGTTTCACACGCACGGGCAAGGAAGCGTGCTCGGGCTTCCGGATCCCGGCGCCGAAGCTCGAAAGCGCGGTGCTGGAGCACATCGCCGAGAAATTCTTCTCGGTCGAGAGGTGCCGAGAGATCCTTCGCGATCTCGTGGAAGAGACCGGCATCATGAGGCAGAAGACGCTGGAGCAGAAGCGCCAGCTTGAGCACGACGTTACGGATCTCGCCAAACGCATCCAGCGTTGGGAAGAGATCCTCGAGACGCACAAGGATGACGCCGACGTTGTGCTACCGCGCCTTCGCGAGCTACGGGCGAAGCGCGACGAGTTGAAGACGACGCTCGAAAAGATCGTGCCGCTGCGTCCGGTCCCGCCGCACCTGTACTCGGAAGCGACCATCCGGAAGTTTCTCGAGCAACTCCGTGACATGTTCTTCGCTCACGACAGCACGATGACCCGGAACTACCTTCGGTTCCTCGTCGATGAGATCACGATCAACGGGCCGGAGATCACGATCCACGCGCGGGGCGAGGCGGTCGTCGGGCTGATGGCTGCCGGCGGTGAAAACGCGGGCCCCCTAAACCCCGGGGACCGAGTTCTCACCTCCGTCAGTAGTGGGTGGGCCAAGAAGGACTCGAACCTTCAGCCAACGGATTAAGAGTCCGCTGCTCTACCATTGAGCTATTGGCCCTAAGGGGTTGGATTTGCTAGCAGATTCTGCGTCTTCTTGTCCAGCTCCTTCGCTTTCGGAACCGCGGCTGGGCCGAAACCTGGCTGCGGGGCGGCATTCCTTAGCCGATCTGGCCGCTCGTCGGTAGCGATTTGTCACTCGAACGACGCGCGCGGCATCTTTTCCCGTCAACCAGGGTCCACCGTCGCCCGTGCGCCCGCTCTCGCCGCGAAAAGCGGCACCTTTTTTCAAAGCAAAGGGTTCAGCCGCTTCATCGCGAAGGGCCCATGGCGATGGACGCCGCCGGGCGCAAGCGGGGGGGCATGCGCGAAAAGGAGCGGTCACCGGAGAGCAGGAGAACGGTCAGACGCGTACGACGCGAGACGATCATGCTGCCCGTCGTCGAGGAAGACCTCGTGGTTAAAAAGCGCGCCGCCGACAAGGGCGGCGTGCGGGTGTCGATGACGCCGGTCGCCTTCGAGCAGTTGGTCGACGTTCCCCTTCGACGCCAAGAGGTGCGTGTCGTCCGCGTCGCCAAGAATCAAGTCGTCGATAGGCGTTTGCCCGCGCGCCGACAAGGAAACACGCTCGTCATTCCCGTCATCGAAGAGGTCCCCTTCGTGGAGAAGCGTCTGGTGCTGAAGGAGGAGGTTCACATCACGCGGATCGTGCTCCAAGAAAACCATCGGGAGCGCGTCGTTCTACGCAAAGAGCGAGCCCAGGTAGAGCGCCTCCCGCCCCGATCGGACAGCGACCCCAAGCGAACCAAACGATGACTCGCCTGAGAGAAGGAGAAGGAACATGTCCCGAACCGCCATTGGTGTTTTCGATACGGAAGAGGCTCCGAGCGTCGTCGACGAGCTCATGAACCACGGCTTTCGAACCGAGGCCATCAGCTTGCTCTGCCACGAGGGTCCGCCTACGAGTGTCGAGCGCCTCGAAGAAGCGGAGGCGAGAGGGGGATACGGCGCCTTCTCGGCGTTCGAAGCCAGGCTGGTGGGGCTCCATGCGTCGATGCTGAATGGTATCGGCTCGACCATCTTGGCGGGCCCTATCGCCGATCGCGTCGAGCAGTCGCAATCGAACGAACCCGAGGCTCTCTACGTCGCGCTCGTCCAGGAAGGCGTCCCCGAAACTACGGCGCGCGCCTATTCCGAAGAGGTTCGGCGCGGCGGGGCACTCGTTGCCATTCGTGTGCCCGACGAGGACTTGCCAGGCGCGCTCGACGTATTGAAACGCCATCACGCGCAGACTGCCCGGGGCGAAAGGGCACGAGCCGAGCGAGCGCATCTGGCTGACGTCGACCGTTTCGAATCCATGGGCGCCGCCGAGCAGTTGGGCGCCGAGCAAATCGAGCGCGCGGCCGGCGATCTCAGCATGCCGGTCGTCGAAGAAGAGCTGGTCGTCGGCAAGCGCGAAGTCGAGCGAGGCGGCATCCGCGCGCGAATACGAATCACGGAGCGTGAAGCCGAAGGTGAGATACCGTTGCGCGAGGAGCACATCAAGGTCGAGCGCCACGCGGCCGACCGCCCGCTCAGCGAGCTCGAGGCCGAGATGCAAGAGCGCACGGTCGAAGTCCGTGCGACGGGAGAGGAACCGGTCATCGAGAAGCGGCAGCGCGTCGTCGAAGAGGTCGTGATCCACCGCGATATCGAGGAGCACACGCAAAACGTGAAGGGCACGGTGCGGCGCGAGGATGTCGTCATCGAGCCGCTCGCCGAGCACCCCGCGCCCGAGCCCACCGAACACGAGGAAGGATTCCGCAAGCACTTCGCAGAGACCGCCGAGAAGCGCAGCTCCTTCGAGGAGTATTCACCCGCCTACCGCTATGGATACAAGCTGCGTCACCGCGCGGGCGAAGATCAGTGGTCGAGCGTGGAGTCGAAGGCCAAGCAGGAGTGGGAGTCGCGAAACCCCGACACCTGGGAACGTTTCAAGTCCTCTATCCGCCACGCGTGGGAGCGGGCTAGAGGGAAATAGCCGTTCGGCAGCGGATCAAAGAAACTCGCACAAGTAAGCCGCGGGGCTCGCGGCTCGCACGTCGAAGCCACTCTTCGCGGCGACCTCGAAGGCGGTACCGGCAGGGTAGGTCTTCCACTCGGTGGCGCCGTCGAGCTTGATGGTGAGCTCGCCCGAAATGACCGTCATCCGCTCCGCGGCGGCGGTGCCGAAATGAAACTCACCGGCGTCGATGACGCCCGCGGTTTGCTCGCGGCCGTTGCGCTCGAAGCCGACGCTCTGAACTTTGCCTTCGAAGTAGGTGTTGTGCTTCAGCATGGGGCGACTCTCTACCATCGATCGCGACGGCGTCACCGCGGATTTTGGCGGCGACGCTCGTAGACCCGACAGGTAGGAGGAGTGCGCCTTGCGGTGAATCTTTCGCGAGCCGGAAACTCTCGGGGAGGTTGCGCGTTCATAAGGGGCACCCCGATGATCGCCGAGGAAATTTCGCAAGAAGACCTCTCCCATCCACCCACGCGTTCGCGGCGCGAGGTCTCGATCGACGGTCGGCTGGAAGATCCGGGGCCCTTTCCGCAAGCGAAGAGCGCCCGCACGCTGCCCCCTTCGCGTACCCTCGGCTTGGCGGTCTTGGCGGTCGATTCGTTGATCGACGGCGCGCTTCACGAAGGCGTTTCGGCGCGGATCATCGCCAAGCTCGCCAAGCGTTCCGACGTGGCCGCCGTCCGCGGCGTGCTCAAAGAAATCGCGGCCGACGAGGGCCGGCACGCGTCTCACGGTTGGGACGTCGTCGAGTGGTGTCTCGCCGAAGGCGGCAGGCCCGTGGCCGCGGCGCTCTGCGGTGCGCTCTGCGGGCTGCCCCGCCAAGCGCGATGGTCGTTGCCCGAAACGGCGCGAAGCGGCGCGTGGGAACAGTGGGGTATTCACGGCGAGGAGCTCGAGCGTCAGGAATACACCGCCGCACGAGCCGGCCTCGTCGAGCGCGTCGAAAAGCTCGTCAATCGAACGGTGCAGGCGGCGTGGCCGGACCGCCGCGCGCGAGGTGCTATAGCTGCGCGCGGCGCATGATTAGCACCTCGCAGCTCGGCAAGTCCTACGGAGATCGCACCCTCTTCGAGGGTGTTTCATTGCAACTCAACGCCGGCTCGCGCTACGGACTCGTGGGAGCCAACGGCTCCGGTAAGACGACGTTCCTCAAGATCGCCGCCGGCGACGAGCCTGCCTCCGAAGGAACGGTGACCATCGCAAGTCGCGCGCGGGTCGGTGTGCTCCGTCAAGATCAGTTCCAGGGCGACGACGAGATCATCCGAGACCTCGCCATGATGGGCGACAGCATGGTTTGGTCGGTGCGTGAAGAGCGCGCCCGCATCATCGACCACGGCGAAGGCGACGCCGCGCGCCTCGCCGATCTCGAAGACATGCTTCAAAACTCGGATGGCTACACGCTCGAGGCGCGGGCCACCGCCGTGCTCGAGGGGCTCGGCATTCCCTTCGCCACGCACGACAAGCCGCTGTCGGTCCTCTCGGGTGGCTTCAAGCTCCGCGTGCTGCTCGCCAGCGTGCTCATCGGCGGGCCCGACG
>DATEMX010000819.1:0-2302 GCA_035275365.1 Polyangiaceae bacterium
AGCTCATCGCGCGAATCAAGCTCGTCGCGCGCATCAAGGTCATCACCCACCCCCGCGCGCGGCTCAGGGCGCTGTCGCAGTTCCACGAGGCGCCGGTGCCCCCTTGGGTGCCACGGTCTCAAAAATTCAAGGCAGCGGCGCTCGGCGCTTCGACGGGCGGGCCGAGCGCCATCGTCGAGGTGTTGCGCGGCATCGAGGGCCGTTTGCCGGTGCCGCTCTTTCTCGTCTTGCACATCGACGAACCATTCGGCGCCTCCTTCGCCGAGTGGCTGGCCGATCAAGCGCCCCACCCCGTCGTCTTCGCGCGAGGTGGCGAAGCCGTCGCGGAGCTGGTCGGGAGCGTCGTCATGGCTCGCCCCGGCAAACACCTCGCGCTCCGCGATGGCGCCGTGCATCTTACGGTCGATCCGGAGCGTCACTCGTGCCGCCCTTCGGTCGACGTCTTGTTCGAATCGGTGGCAGCAGCGTACGGCGCCGAGACGTTGGCGTGCCTCCTCACCGGCATGGGTCGCGACGGCGCCACCGGGCTTCTCGCCGTCAAGCGCGCCGGTGGATTGACCATCGCGCAAGACGAAGCAACCTCGGTCGTCTACGGCATGCCGCGCGAAGCGGCCCTGCTCGGGGCGGCCCATCGCATCCTGCCGCTCGCGGAGATCGGGCCCGCCATGGGCGGCGCGCTGTTCGAACGGAAGGGAGGTCACTGGCCATGAGCGTCGTCCTCATCGTGGACGACAGCTTGACGGTTCGTATGGATCTGGCAGAAGCATGCGAAGCGGCCGGGCTTTCCCCCCGGCTGGCGTCGACGATCGCCGAGGCTCGCGCGGCGCTCGGTGGCCTCGACGTTGCGCTCGTCATCCTCGACGTGATCTTGCCCGACGGCGACGGCATCGAGCTCATGACGGAGATTCGCGCCAACGCCGCCACGGCGAAGACACCGATCTTGCTCCTCTCGAGTCACGCGCACGTGCAGGACCGGATCCGGGGCATACAGACCGGCGCGGACGACTACGTCGGCAAGCCTTACGACGCGGGCTACGTGGTAGCGCGAGCGAGAGAGCTCATTCGAGCGCAAGAGGGCCCCCCCGCGGGCGACAAGCTCCAGGTGCTCGTGATCGACGATAGCCCGACGTTTCGCGAGGCGCTTCGAACGTCGCTCGAGCGTGTGGGCTACGCCGTTCTCTCTGCATCGAACGGCGAGGAGGGGCTGCGAATCGCGGCGGCGTCGCGGCCGGCGGCGATCATCGTCGACGGCGTGATGCCGGGCATCGACGGCGCCACCGTGATTCGTCGCATTCGCCTCGATGCGGTGCTGCGCGGCGTTCCGTGCGTTCTCTTGACGGGATCCGACGATATGCGGGCGGAGCTCGCGGCGCTCGACGCAGGCGCCGACGCCTTTGCGCGCAAGGAAGAAGATTTGGAGGTCGTCCTCGCACGGCTCGCGGCGGCTCTCCGCGGCGCCTCCTCGGTGCGGCTCTCGGGTGCGAGTCTGCTCGGGCCCAAGCGCATCCTAGCGGTCGACGACGACGCCGCATTTCTCGCGGCGCTCTCGGCCAACCTGGAAGACGAAGGTTACGACGTCGTGCTGGCGACTTCCGGCAAAGAAGCCCTGGAGATGCTGGCCGTGCAGGTCGTCGATTGCATCCTGCTCGATTTGACGTTGCCCGGGCTCGACGGCCTGGAAACGTGTCGTCGAATCAAGGCTTCGCCTGCGGCCCGCGAAATACCGCTCGTCATGATGACGGCGCATGAGGGGCGCGAGACCATGCTCGAGTGTCTGGCCAACGGCGCCGACGACTTCGTTCCCAAGTCGAGCGAGCTCGAGGTGCAGAAGGCGCGCGTACGCGCACAGCTCCGCAGAAAGCAGCTCGAGGACGAGCATCGACGGATCCGCGAAGAGCTCATGAGGAGCGAGCTCGTGGCTGCAGAGGCGCGCGCGGCGCGGAAGCTGGCAGACGCCAAGGAGGCGCTCGTGGAGGAGCTCGAGCGCAAGAACAAGGAGCTCGAGGCTTTCAGCTACTCCGTCTCTCACGACCTTCGGGCGCCGCTCCGCACCATCGACGGCTTTGGAAAAATTCTGCTCGAAGACTACAACGACAAGCTCGACGAAACGGGGAGACACCACCTCGCGCGCATTTGCGCGGGCGCTCGTCGGATGGGAGAGCTAATCGACGATCTCCTCAAGCTCTCGCGCGTGAGCCGTGGCGAGCTCGCGCGGCGGCCCGTCAACCTGTCGGACATGGCTCACGAGGTGCTCGAAGAGCTCCAGCGCCGCGAGCCCGAACGTCGGGTTCTCCGCGTGGTG
>DATEMX010000820.1:0-13161 GCA_035275365.1 Polyangiaceae bacterium
GAGCGTGGCAGCGCATTGACGATGGAGCTCACGGTCGTGATTCCTTGCCTCAATGAAGCGAGGACGATCGCCCGCTGCATCGAAAAAGCCCGGCGGTTTCTCGACGAGAATCGGGTCGCTGGCGAGATCGTCGTTGCAGACAACGGGTCCAGCGACGATTCACGGACCATCGCCGCGCACGCCGGCGCGCGGGTCGTCGAAGTCGAGCGACGCGGATATGGCGCCGCGCTCTTCGACGGCGTGCGCGAGTCTCGGGGCAAATACATCGTCATGGGAGACGCCGACGACAGCTACGATTTTTCGTCGCTATCCGGATTTCTCACCGAGCTCCGCGCCGGGGCCGATCTAGTGATGGGCAATCGCTTCAGGGGCGGAATCGCGAAAGGAGCCATGCCGTGGAAAAATCGGTACATCGGTAACCCCGCGCTGACCGCGATCGGCCGGCTCCTCTTCGGGGCACCGGTGGGTGATTTTCATTGTGGGCTGCGAGCCTTCACCCGCGTCGCTTTTGACAAGATGGATTTGGTGACGACGGGCATGGAGTTCGCCTCGGAGATGATCATCAAGGCCAAGCTGCACCGCATGCGCATGGCTGAAGTCCCCATCGTGCTGCACAAAGACGGACGCGATCGCGCGCCGCACCTGCGCCCTTGGCGCGACGGCTGGCGACATCTCCGCTTCATGCTTCTTTACAGTCCACGATGGTTGTTCCTCTACCCCGGTCTTGCTCTGATGATCGTCGGCGGGCTCACCTCCCTCTTACTCGTCCGAGGTCCGATCGTGACGTTCGGTCTCTACCTCGACGTCAACACGCTGCTCTACAGCTCCGCTGCCGTCGTGCTCGGCTTTCAGCTCGTGTCTTTCTCGTTCTTTGCCCGCATTCTCGGCGTCCGTGAAGGATTGATTCCAGAGGACAGCTCGCTGGATGGCCTCTTCCGATATTTGTCGCTCGAAGTCGGTCTGGTCGTGGGCCTCTTGCTCATGGCCGCAGGGTTCTACGACGCGATCGCCAGCGTCCTCGCGTGGAAAGCGAACAGCTTCGGGCAGCTCGAGCCTTCGACCGTGCAGCGCGCGGTCATTCCTTCGGTCACGTTGTTGATGCTCGGCTGTCAGACGTTGTTCTCGAGCTTGTTTCTGAGCATGCTCGGCTTGCGAACGCGGCCGTCCAGCGGAACGAACGCTATCACCAGCTTTCCGACATGAGGCTCTTCGATCGGATCGGTAGGGGAAGAAGCGGGGACTGGCGTGTCAAAGAGCGCATGTCGGCCGGCGACTGGATGCCGCCCTGGCTCTACTATCAACATCTGACCCGCTATGCCTGGGCGGCGGAACATTGTCGCGGCGCGCGCGTCGCCGACGCGGCGTGCGGCGTCGGATACGGCTCGCGGATCCTGATGCGCGCCGGAGCTCGATCGGTGGACGGCTACGATGTCTCGCTCGAGGCCATCGAACAAGCCCGCGATCGTATGGCTCGGCGCGGGCCCTTCGGCCCCGCCCGCGTTGGCAGCGAGGAGGCGGGCCTTCGCTTCGCGGTAGCCGACGCCACATGCTTGCCCGTGCCGGACGGTGAGTATGACGTGCTGGTGTCCTTCGAAACGATCGAGCACATCGAGGACGATGAACGCTACCTCGCCGAAGCGTCGCGCGTGGTAAAAGCGGGAGGGCTCTTCCTATGTTCGACACCGAACCGAGAGATCATCGATGCGGGCAAGAGCATCGATCAGCGCCCGTTCAATCCGTTCCACGTACGCGAGTACGACGAGGCCGAGCTTCATGCTCGCTTGGCCCGCCATTTCCCTTCGGTCACGTTGTATGGTCAGACCCGATTCGGATCGCGCTACGTGCGTGCCCTCGGATACCTCGGCCGCCGCTTCCCCTGGACCGCGGTGCGGGTGCATCAAGCGCGCAAGCTTTTGACGGTTCCTTGGGAGAACCAGGAGCGGCACGTGCCCCAGCGGCTGCCCATGGCGGGAGAGCCCGAGGTGCTGATGGCTCTCTGCAGGAAGGAGTAGGGGGGCCACTCTCCCACGCGAGCCGACGGTCCCGCCTGGCGGGACCGGTCCGGTCCGGCGCCAGCCCGAGATGGCGCCTTGACGAGACCAATGCATATATTTAGTATGCTCAGATGCATACAGTTCGCATGACTCTCAACGTCGACGAGACCCTTCTCAAGGAGGTCCTCGAGAGTCATCCTGGTGTCACGAAGACGGAGCTGGTCCAGCGGGGTCTTCGCGCGCTCCTCGCCCGCGAAGCGGCGGAACGTCTTGCCGCCATGGGAGGCGCGGCGCCCCGAGCTCGTCGCCCGAAGCGATCTGCGTGGAAGAAGGCGTGATCCTTGTCGATACCAACGCCTGGATTCACCATTTCAAGAAGACGGATGCGCGGCTCGTCACGTTCTTGACTGAACATCGCGTGCGTACGTGTGATGTCGTGATCGGCGAGCTCCTGCTCGGCTCGGGTCTACCCAAAGGCGCGGCGCGTGACCTCCTCGCACTGCCCCGTCTTCCAAGCCCCGGGGCGACGGAAACCCGGGTATTCATCGAGCGCCGCGGTCGTTCATTCGCGGGTTCCGGTGTCGGGTGGGCGGACGCTCAAATCCTGCTTGCCGCTGTGAAGGCCGGCGCCCGCCTTCACAGCGGCGATGCCGCCGTACGCAAGCTCTGCCGCGCCATCGACGTCGCCCTAGCGTGATCCTGCATGGCAGGGCCCGCAGGCTGGCCGGCCTCAACGATATCTACAGCTCGACCGGTGGATGGCTACGATGTCTCGCTCGGGGAAATCCAACAAGCCGCAGCGAAGACGATGAACGTTACATCGCCGAAGCGGCGCGCGTGGTAAAGTAGGATGGCTCTTCCTTGGGAGGGTTTTTCCTATGGATTTTCCGACCGTGAAGGAGCTGCGCACGCTGGTGGCGAACAGGCTGCTGGGTGGAACCAGGGTACTCTCCGCAGCGTCCGCCCTGAAGTGGGCCCTGTTCCCGACGCTCGCGCGCTACGCACCGCGCGTCGCCATCTGGTGCCACGAGCCCGAATCGACGAAGGCCTTCTGGGACCGTCTGGGACCTGGAATGACCGTCGTCGACGGAGGATCCAATCGTGGTGGCTATGCGATGCTCGCGTCGTTGCGGGTCGGGCCGACCGGTCGCGTCTTCGCCTTCGAGCCCGAACCGCGAAACTTCGAACGCCTCGAGCGCCGCCTCCGCCGATTCCCGAACGTGACCGCAGTCAGGCAAGCCATCACCGGCACCAACGGGAGCGCTCGGCTGAACCTCGATACCTTTCATGCCGGCCACAGCCTCGTGCGGCAGCCAGCGACCGGCAGCAGCTCCATGTCGGTACCCACCACCACACTCGACGCCTTCGTCCAGCAGAAAGCGCTGGCCGGCATCGACGTGCTGAAGCTGGACATCGAAGGGTCGGAGCTCGAAGCGGTTCCCGGCATGGCGGGCCTCCTGGGCGGAGCCCGCCGGCCCGTGATCCTTTGCGAGGTCCACGCTCCGATCACTCCGGAGCAGATGGCCCTGGCGCTTCGACCGTTCGAATACGAGTGCAAGCTCCTGGATGCGCGAATGACAGGCAAGCCTCATGAGGCTCCGGTTCATCTGATGGCGTGTCCGAGTCCCCTCCGGCCATGACCGACGCTCCGCGGCTGTCGGTCGTCCTGCCGGTCTACGACGTGGATCCAACCTACTTGCGCGACGCGATGAGGAGCGTGCTTCTTCAAACGTACCGCGACTTCGAGCTCATCGTGGTCGAGGACCGCGCGGCGCGCAGCGCTGCCAAGCTCGTCGAAGAGATGGCCGATCCCAGGGTGCACTACTACGAAAATCCGCACCGAAACGGCCTCGGCGCGGCGCTCAATTTCGGGATGGCCAAGGCGCGCGCCCTGCTCATCGCGCGCATGGACGCCGATGATCTGTGCGAACCGAATCGTTTCGCCATCCAGATCGCGGCCTTCGACGCGGATCCCAAGCTCGACCTTCTCGGAAGCCAGATTTCGGTGATCGACAGCGGGGGCGCTCCGATCGGCTTCCGGGTTTATCCGCTGGGCCACCGAGACATCCTGCGAGCCCTGCGGCGTTACAACTGCATCTCGCATCCGAGCGTGGTGTTTCGCCGAGCCAAGGTGCGCGACGTCGGCGGCTACGGAGAGAGAATCGTGCACGAGGACTACGACCTGTGGTGTCGCCTCGCGCTCGCAGGTGCACGAATCGAGAATCGCCCGGAGAGGCTGATTCGGTACCGCTTTCACTCCGAATCGACGAAACTAAGCGACATCCGCGCGTCGCTGATCGAGACCATCCAGATCAAGCAGCGCTATTTCTCCGCTGAGCTCGATCCGCTCGACCGTACCCGCATCCTCGGCGAATGGGCGCTGACGCTGATTCCGGCTGCCTGGGTGGTGCGACTCTTCGGAGCGATCGAGTACCACCACCCATTTTTCGGGAGGGCCGAGCGATCGAGAAGCTGAATCAAAGGAGGTCGTGGCGGGGTTGGCCGTGGCACCTCGCTCGCCTGGCATTCGGCGCGCTGCCCCTCCTTTGGATCAGCCGCCGGATCGACCTTCGAGGGGTGCTCCACGAGGTCGCCAAGGCGGATCTCGGAAGCCTGGGGCTAGCGTGGGCGCTGGTCCTCTCGGGATTGTTCGTCGGAGCGTATCGCTGGCGCACCCTGACCTTGGCTTACGGTGGGGAGGACATCCCTCCGGTGCCCACGTTGGTTCGTTACCTGCTCGTCGGCGCCTACTTCAACATGCTGCCGGGCGGGATCGCGGGGGAAGGGATCCGCGCGCTCCGCATGCGTCCGCACATGGGCGACGTCGTCGCCAGCCTCAGCGTTTTGGTGGTCGAGCGGATCGTCGGTCTGCTCGCGCTGCTCGCCCTCGCCGCGCTCGCCATGGCCTGGCATCCTCGCGGCGATCACGCGGTGCTCGTGCGCTACTTCACGGCCGGTGTCACCTTGGCGTTCTTGCTCGCGACGGGAGCGATGCTCTTGCCGTACCTCATCGGGCGCGGTCCTCGGTGGCGGCGGGCGATCGCGAGAGTGCCCGTGATCGGAACATGGCTCTTGAAAGTGCCGCCCGCCCGCCGGCCGATCCTCATTGGAGGGTGCATCTTGTTGTCGCTTTTGACCCAAGGCCTGGCGATGGGATCGATCTTCACGATCAGTCGCGGCATCGCGTCCGACGCGCCTACCGCGATCCTGGGCGCGCTCCCGCTCGTCGTCCTTGCGACGCACGTCCCGATCGTGCCGGGCGGCCTTGGTCAACGCGAAGCCGCTTTCGTCTACTTTTACGGCTTGGTAGGCGTCGACTCGACGCTCGCCCTGGGCACGTCGGTCATCCTTTCGCTGTTCGTCGTCTCGCTATCGGCGCTGGGAGGGGCGCTCTACGTTCTCGACACGGCCTTTTCGGGAAGGCTGAATCGATCCCGGCGCTGACGATTTTACTTCTCGTGCTTGCGGACTCGAAGCGCAACATAGAGAGTGAAGGAGAGTCGCTGCTCCAGGATCTCGAAGCCAGGAACGATCTCGGCGTATCTTTGGCCCATCGGCGAGGCGCCGTTCACTTCGACGCCCTGCTCCTCGAAGTATCGGAAGGACCGCGCGTTGAACAGTCGCACGTGCGTGGGATCGGCCAGAGCCCAGGGTCCGAGCAAGGTCGGCACCTCGATCTCCACCACGGCATCATCGCAACAAACGCGGTGGATCTCGTTCATGACGAAGACCAGATCGCGCACGTGCTCGAGGAAGTGCGCGCTCCAGACGTTGGCGATCGTCGAGTCGGAGAACGGAAGGCCATGTCGCTCGATGTCCCGAACGACACGGACCCCGGGCGCCGCGATTCGATCGACGCCCGTGTAGCCGGGACGAGGCGCGTGGCCGCAACCGAGATCGATGCGCGTTGGCGATGGGCGCTTCGCCTCGTCGCCCTTTCGCACCTCGATCGAAATGACATCACGACCCATCTGGTCTCGTTTCACCGCCAGCGTCGAGAAGAGGCCGGACG
Organism: Polyangiaceae bacterium; assembly: GCA_035275365.1. Classification (GTDB taxonomy): domain Bacteria; phylum Myxococcota_A; class Polyangia; order Polyangiales; family Polyangiaceae; genus DASWDH01. The sequence continues at coordinate 6,007 of DATEMX010000820.1, forward strand.
CGCCGAGACGCCGGCTACGCACCGAAAGCGGATCCGTCCCCGAGCTCTCGTCGAAGAACTCGAAGGTCTCGCGAGCTACGACGCGCCTCCGCGTCGGATCGCGGCCGGTTTGCTGCTCCGCGATGGGCGGAACGTGGATGTCGATCCTCGCCCCCGGCGCGGCGACTCGATGTAGCTCCTTCAGCGCGAACAGAGCATCTGGGACATGCCCGAGGACGTCGCCCACCTCGATGGCGAGGAAAGAATTGTCCGAGTAGGGTAGCCCTCGCTCGGTGTGCTCGCTCGGCGCGCTCCAGTCCTCGAAGAGCGGCGCTAGGCCGGCGAGCTCTTCGCGGTCGCCCACGCGAAGAAGAGGCAGCGGCGCCACCTCTCGGGGCCTAGGGACGAGAAGCCGAGAGGGTTGGACGGGGAAGGCCGATCCGAAGTTGAAATGCGTAAACGCGAGGAGGTGCGGCACGAGGGCAACGGCCTTCTGGCCCATCGAGAAGACGCGAGGAGCGCGCCGCCCGAAGGCAGGGTTGTCTTCGAAGTAGAGCTGCTTGAAAAGCTCGCGGAGCCTCGACATGCCTCGGGCACCGAAGCGTACCACACGGCTCGACGAGTTTTTTCGACGTTCAAAAGGCATCCATGTGAGCCACTCGACCAACCCGGTTGCGGTTTGCTCGCGCCGCGAGTTGGGCGAACCGCGAGGCCACTCTGCTTGCTACAACCTGGTCTATCGGCTGTTTGCGCGGTCGCAGCGGGTCTCGCCGGCGGACAGCGCATCATTCGGGCTCGAGCTTCACCTCGGGGCGACCGACGGCGCGGTAGAAGCGCCTGCCGGGAAAGTGATCCTTGACGCACTTCTGGACCTCGGGGCCGCGGTCGGAGATCACGAGAAAGTCTTGGTTCGGGTAGAGCTCGAGCGGAAGGTTTTGCGTGAGATCGAGCTGATCGGAGATCGTGCTTCCCTGCGAGACGACGACCACGGCGTCGCGCAGGTGGAGCTGCTCAGCGGCACGAAAGACGACGTTGCGGAGGCGAACCTGCTCGCGATGGTAGGGGTAGACGAGAATGGCGACGCAGACGAGTCCGACGATTCCGGCCGTGAGGAAGAGCGTCGCGGGACCGCCCGCATCGATGGCGAGGCGTTCGTGCGCGACGGCGAACGCCGTCGACAACATGCGCGCCGTGGCCACGGCTCCGCCGACGGCCATGGGAACAATCACCGGCATCTGGTAGCGCGGGCCGTAGCCGAAGTCCCACCCGCGGCCATAGGCGACCATCATGTAGAAGCCGAGCAGGGCGAGCACGCCGAGCGAGAGCATGAAGACGAGCCGCCTTCCGCGCGCGAACAGCAGGGACGCCATCCCGGCGACACCGACGGCTGGAGCGCACGGCCACCAGCAGTAAGAACCAGTCGCCAGGGGAAAGGGCCATTTGTATTCGTTCGGCTTAGGCAAACCGAAGCTCATCGATGCCCAGGGGTGGAACGTGCTCGTCAGCGAGTACCCCGTCTGAAACCACGCGCCGAGCTGAAGGTGAAGGATCCCGAGGACGAACAAGCTGAAAAGCGAGAACGACGTCGCCGTCGCCGCGAAGGCGCGCCATCCGACGCGGCGCCGAACGACGGCATGGATGAAATAGAGAAAGACACCTATACCGAGCATCGCGCCGTCGGCGGGCCGCGTTGCCAACATGACGGAGGTGGCGCTACCGAGCGCGGCGCCCCATCCCATCTGGCGGCGCCGATCGAGATACGGGCTCGCGATCACGCACGACGCTTCGATGCTCCAGGCAAAGAGCGCGCAGAGCAGCGTGTGCGGAAAGCGCGATGCTCCGTTGATGACCACGCTCGACCCTGTCGCGACGAGCACGGCTCCGACGATGCCCGCGAAGGCGATTTCACGCGGATTCTGCCGCTCCCCGCGCGCGGCGCTTTCGGCCATGGCGCGGCGCGACAGCCGGGCCACCCCGACCGCAAGAAGCCCATGCGCGACGGGGGCCGCGAGCCATATCGCGTGCAACAGCACGAAGGGCACGCAGAAGAGCGGCCAGCCGGGCGGATACTGCGAGAACATCCGACCGTCTTTCCAAAACACCCAAAAATTCTGAAACGCCGGCATGCACGGCGGCACGGCCGCGTAGGCGCGGCCTTTGGCGAAGACCGACGCCTGGAACGTGTAGCTCCACTCGTCGGCGCTGTCGCACGAGCGCGCTAGCACGAAGACGCTGACAAATGCCGCCAATGCCGTCGCCACCACGAAGATCGTAACGTCGACGACGCGCGCTTCGTACCAGTGTGGTAGTTGCTCTTGCTCGCTTGAAGCGCGCCGGGGGGGCGGCGCGAGCCCTATGAGAAGGCCGATGCCCATCAGGTGGAGAACGACGAGCTCCCAGGTGGACTCGGTGAAATAGGCGTCGGCCTTGGAGAGACCGAGGCGTACGGCTATCGCTGCGAGTCCGATCCAGCGCGGCCGAAAAAAGAGCGCGCCGAGCGTCACGAGCGTCGACGACCACGCGCCGACGGAAAGCGGATCGACCGGCTCGCGCGCGCCGAATGCTCGCACGAGGTCGGCGATCGCGGGGGCGAGCGCGCATCCCCAGATACCCGCCGCGATGAGCAGCATCGCCGGCCATGGGCGTTGCCGGCGAAACCAGAGCAGCGCCGTCAGCGCGGCCGCGACCGAAGATTGCGCGGCAAGGTAGGCTTCATTCGGCGACGCCGTGTAAGGACTCTGCAACGGGCTCCTGCCGTGTCTTCAGGTGCGGGGAGCTGGCCAGTGTTAGAGTCCTACCGAACGCCAAAGACCAAGATGGAGTAGCACGGGCAGAAAGATTCTAGTAGTGATCCGAACCACATCGAAGCAGCAACACTTTGATGAATCCGGCGCTCATGGCAACTTGCTGCGCGATGGCGCGACGCTACGAAAGAGTTGAGCGCCACATGGGTGACAGCCCAATCGGGGACCGGCGAGCTCGGCGCGCTGAGCGAGGCCGGGAGCGAATGGGAACGCGTGGGGCTCATGAGCATCACCAGTAATTGGATGGCATTTCGACGGCGCTCGGACTAGCCTGGCGGGGTTCGTCGGGAGCGCAGCGAGACGCCAGACGACCAGATGGGCATTGACGTTTCTCGACCTAGCCATCATGCTGGCGGCGGCATGCTGGCGGAATCGTTGCAAAGAGCCTACAAATCGACGGTCCGCGATGTCTTTTTGCTCGAGCGGGCGGAGCGCACGGCAGCGAGCTACGTCGCGTCATCACGCGATCGTCTTCGTGAGCTGTTCGCTGCCGGGGCGCGCCGTGTCGAAGCAGCAGCCGATCTGGCCGAAAGTCAGCCGGCCTCGGCGGCCGTACTCTACCTCGATGCCGCTCTCCTCTTCATCGGCGCCATCTTCGCCGGCCGTGGTGACGTCTCGGATCTAGACCGTCGCGATCCGGGAAAGGCGTTCGAAAGCCTCGAAGCGATTCGAAGTGAGCTCGGCCCCTTTCCGGATTCCTATGACGACGCGCGCAAGGTGCTCGTCAGCGCCGACCCGCTCGAGCTAGACCGGCTTTCCGATCGCGAAGCGTTTGCACGCCTACAGACCGTGCAGTCGACCGTCGGGTGGCTCCGCGAAATCACAGAGCCGAGAACCGTTCGGCAGATCAAGGTGGCTCGCTATGTGCGCGTCGGTTTCTTCGGCACCGCGGCGGTGTGTCTTCTCGCGTGGAGCGGGGTCAAGCTCTTCGCGCCGAAGAACATCGCCCTCCATAAGCCTGTGACGCAAAGCAGCGTGCATCCGAATTCCACGGCGCAACCGGGTGGATTGACCGACGGCGAGACCGGTGGGTCGTACGGCATCCACACGAATCGCGAAGAGGACCCGTGGGTACGCGTCGATCTCCAAGAGCCCTACGCGCTGAAGAAGGTGAAGATCTACAACCGCGGCGATGGCTGGTTCGACGCCCATTTGCCGCTCACTCTCGAGTTTTCGGACGACGGCGTCAACTTCAGACCCGTCGACAAGCGAACGACGACGTTTGGCCAGTGGTCGCCGTGGGTTTTCAATGCCGGCGGCGCCAAAACACGGTTCATCCAAATTCGGGCCGCGAAAGACAACTTCATCGCGCTCAGCGAAATCGAGGCGTTCGGCAGCAAGTAGCACTACTGCGGGAGTCTTGGCATCGGCAGATCGCGATTAGCAGATACGGCGAGTCGCGGCGCCCCGGTGGCGCGCTCACCAGTGCCCCACCCACTGATTCACATAACATCTGGGGAACCGCCCGTCGCCCACGCCGCCCAAATAGTCGCAGAGATCGACGTTGCGGTAGTGCCAGAACGACACGACGAGCCAAATCGCAAACACGAGCGGACGCCTGCGCAGGAATCCACCAATCGCGAAGAATACGGGAAAAATGAGCAAAAGGTAGCGATTCATCCCCGTCAGGCCGAGATCGATCGTGCCGAGCACGGAGATGAACACGCCGATCGCGCTGAGCGCGTACCAGAAGACGCGCTCGGGCGCCGTGAACCCGGCCATCGCCTGCTTTCTGCCGAGCAAAAACCACATGAGCGAGAACGTCAAGACGACGCCCTCGTGGAGCGGATGATCAACCGATCGCAACAGCCAACGCGTGTCGGGATTGAACAGCGCCGACAGCGAAGCCGAATGCGCATACGTTTGCGCGTGCGCGTGCACGTAGAGGAGCGGATCGCGATAGCGCCAGTAGTGATAGCCCATGATGAAGATGAGGCCCCACGCCGAGGCGACGCTCGCTAGGAGAGGCGAGATCCATCGCGACCATGATTTCGGGCTATCGATGTAGAGCTGCCAGAGAATGGCGAGACCAAGCGCGACGCTCGTGGCCGCTCCGCTCACACGCATCCCGCTCGCGGCCCCGGCCAAGAGGGCAGCGAGCCACAGACGGCGCCGGGCAAATGCCAGGAAGGCACCCAGCGTAAACGCCAGAGCGCACGGCTCGGTTTGCAGTGTCACCAGGGCAAATGCCGTGGGAAACGCGTTGAACGCGAGGAGCGAGGCGTAAGTCGTCGCTACGCCGAGGCGCTCGACCATGACGCGATCGGTCCACAGGAAAAGAAGGGCGAAGCTCGCGACGATGGATAGCGCGAGGAGCGCATAGTCGGCGGGCAAGTGCGTGACAGAGCTCGCTATCCACCCGAGCGCCGGGTACCCCGGGTAGAAATTCAAATTGCACTGGCCCACGGCAGGAAGGCGCGGCTCGTCTTGCTTGGGGCACTGTGAGTACCCGCGCAGGACGAGGCTGATGTAGTGGGCCGAATCCCACCGCGATACCGCGAGCCGGTCCCAATGGTTCGCGGCAGGCTCCGTCGGCTCGATGAACGCGGGCGGGTGCTGCGGGTTCAGGTTGAAGGGCAGCCCATAGCGATTGAAGGCAAACGACATCACGACGCCGAAATGAGCGAGCACAAAGGCGGCGGCCACCGCGAGACGGAAAGGCAATCGCTGAGCGACCAGGGTCATCCTCTTGCCGGCGTTCGGTGTCATGGAGCTCCGCTTATACTGCAAAAGAAGCCGGCCTCGCGGCCGAACCGGCCGTGGCCGCAGTCGCCGCGGCCACGGCCGTGCTATGTAAGGCGTCTTTCAACCTATCGACGAGGATCTCATGGTTGACCAAGCCGCACGCGGTAGCAGAACACTCGAAGAGTCGGGCCGTGTCGCGTCCGACGACTTGCACACGGCGCTCGAGACCGGCGGCACCGCTAAGAACTACTACACCTGGCTCACGGATGCTTTCGTACCGCATTTGCGCGGAAGGGTGATCGAGCACGGCGCTGGTAGCGGCTCTCTCTCGGATGCGCTCGTGCGGGCGGGCGTCTCGCCCATCGTGCTCACCGAACCGAACGATCGACTCATGGCCACGTTGCGGCAAAGGTTCGCGGATCGTAGCGACGTGGAGGTCTTTCATGGAACGCTCGACGAATACCTTGCGAGCGCCGGCCCCGGGTCGGTCGACGCGATCGTCTCGAGCAACGTCCTCGAGCATATTCGTGACGACGAAGCGTGCCTCGCGACGATGCGCAAGCTCCTTCGGCCTGGCGGGCGGCTCGTGCTCTATGTCCCCGCCCGCCCCGAGCTCTATGGGGAGTTCGATCGCCTCATCGGTCACTACCGCCGCTATCGGCGCCGCGAGCTTCGCGACAAACTGCTATGTGCTGGCTTCACCATCGAGACGTTGAACTACCGCAATCTTCTGACGACGCTGGCTTGGCTCTGGAACGTGCGAATCCTCGGCAAAAAAAGCATCGAAAATGGCAACCTCGACTTCTTCGATCGCTACATCTTCCCCGTGATCCGCGCGATCGAAGACGTCGTGCCCCCACTCTACGGGCTGAACCTCTTGGCTGTTGCCTCGGTGGACGGATAAGCCGGTACGCTCAGCCAGATGCGAGCGCGGCCACGGTGACGATCTGAAAGCCCAGTAGCTCAGGCCACACTTGGCAGAACGCCGTTTCGAAGGGCTCGACCGCCTTGCCGTAGACGCGGAATGCCGGCGATTCACTGATGGCGAGGTGATTTCCGTCGCTCACGTCTTTTTCGAAGAACTTGCGGAGCACGGGCGCCGCCGATTGCACGAGCGAGGGAGTGCACCGATCTTCGACGATGCGAAAGCCGCACTCCCGGAGCAGCTTCTGCACCGAGCGGCGCGTATAGAATCGCAGGTGCGTGCGGTCATAGAGACCCGACCACGTATACTCGAAACGACCGAGAACCGTGCGGATGCGGTTGTACCAAACGGCATAGTTGGGCACCGAGATGACCCATCGAGCATCGCGGACGCCAGCGTGCGCCGTGAGGGCTCGGAGAAACGCCATTGGATCGGCGACGTGCTCGAGAACGTCGGACAAGATCACGGCGTCGAACTTTTCGGACTGGGTTTGGGCCAGCCAGCTTTGCGTGTCGCCTCGGTGAAGATGGTCGAAAATTTCGCTGGAGAGCTCGGCTGCCCGCGGGTTGGGCTCGATGCCATAGAGAATGGCGTCGGGCCGAAGTGCGCGCACGGCTCGCGCGTTGCCGCCGCAGCCACACCCGATGTCGAGCACCTTGGGGCGCTCTTTGACGTCTTTCAGGCATTTGTCGACCAGCGACACGAGCACGGTGTTGGCGCGCTCGATGTAAGAGTACGGCGTGGCTTGAAGATCGAGCGAAA